>CALVBH010000092.1 GCA_944325765.1 uncultured Bacteroidales bacterium | reverse complement strand
ATTATGACGGAAGGATTCATGGTGTCGGAGTGGAAAATCTTCTGCTGGTATCGGATTATGCCTCGGAAGAAGACGAAGACCACGGCTGGAATGCAGTCACCATTGCGGTAGCCGAGCATTGCTGGGTGAGGAATGTAACTTCGAAATATTTCGGGATGGGGCTGGTATCCATTGATGACTATGCGAAGAATATTTCAGTACTCAACTGTACCTGTCTGGCCCCAAAATCCACGATAGCCGGAAGCCGCAGGTATTCGTTCCATATCAGTCAGGGGCAGCTTTGTTTGGTAAAAGGCTGCAAATCTGATGACGCACGTCACGATTATGCGACAGGAGCGATGAACTGCGGACCGAATGTATTCACGGACTGTACTGCGTCTAATACTCATGCAGATATAGGCCCCCACCAGAGATGGAATGTCGGGACGCTGTATGACAACATCGTTACGGACGGTGAAATCTGCATTCAGGACAGAAGCAACTACGGGTCCGGTCATGGTTGGGCCGGAGCGAACAATGTCGTATGGAACTGTACCGCATCGGTGATTATCGTCCAGTCTCCGTGGGTGTCGGCTTATAATTACTGCATCGGTTCTATCGGAAGGAAGAGCCCCGGAAAATTCACAAGTCCGCTGAGACCCGACGGAGTATGGATGTCCGCAGGGGAAAAGGCTTCCCCTGCGTATCTTTATGAAGCTCAATTGCTTGTCAGAAAACGCTCTTCAGAGCACGGCGGAGCGACGCTTCGTCGGTGATGGCGTAGTTGGAAATCTGACCGTCCACTATAAGGAAATATGCCGGCAGTTTCGTGAGATTGTACAATCCTATGACAGGGGAATTCTGCCCCAGACCGTCGCACACGTTCACCCATTCGAGACCCTGGGCGGTCACGATACGTTCCCATGAAGGTTTGTCGGACGAGATGGCTGCCTGGTATATTTCCAGGCCTTTCGGCCGGTATGTGTCGTATATGCCTTTCAGCACGTCGAGGTTGAACATTTTCTGCACGGCATCCTCCGGAGACCAGAAGCATACCAGAACGGCTTTCGCGTCGATATCGCTCAGCCTGGTCTTCACGCCTTTCACATCGGGCATTTCTATGTCGATATAGCCTACGGATTCTGCCGTCTGCATCTTCACTCTCAGTTCGAGCTGCTTCTGTCTGGAAGCGGCTTCGCGTGAGAGGGATTTCACGTATTTGGAATCCGGATATACCGTGGCGAGCGAATCGGCCGCGCTCCTGAAGTGCAGGGCATCCGTGTCCTGCGAGAATACATAGAATCTGTTAGCGACCGTATGGTAGAAGACCGGAATTACGCTCAGGGATTTGGAGTTTTCCATCACGTAACGCACGCATTTCCTGTAGTAGTCCATGTACAGTCCGGTCATGTCGCGGCTGAGGGATGCATATTTTGCGGTTCCCTCCTTTTCCGAGTTTATGGCCTGTGCCAGTGAATCCATCGAGGCCGTGAATGCAGTGTAGTCCGCTTCCACTTTCTGCAGCCTCCCGGACTCTTCCGAGCCAGTAACGCTGTAGTTCCCGACAGTGTCTGCCGTCACTTTCACTGCATCACCTCCGTCGAGGAGCAGGGACGCTATCTTGATTCCGTTCCTGTAAAGGTATACGAAGTCCGGGTCCCCTTTGGGGATTTTCACCTTGTATTTGAAATGCCCGGAGGCGTCAGTCCTTACGGTATCCAGAATGTCGTATCTGTTCACGTTCTGCTGCCGTATGACTATGTCTGATTCCGGGGCGTCGGACACTTCGACGGAGAGTCTGGCCGAGCCGTTGCAGGCAGCTAAGGCAGCCACTGCCGCTGCCAGAACGGTCAGACAGCTGAAATTCTTAAAGTTTGTCATATTCTGCAGCTATTGATCCGGCTATTTTTCTGAATTCTTCAGGGGAGAGTTCCAGTTTTTTCCTGCGGAAATCCATGTCCGCCTCGGAGTTGAGAGGAACGAGGTGGATGTGGGTGTGCGGCACTTCCATACCGAGAACCGCCACTCCGACGCGTTTGCACGGGACGGCATTCCTGATGGCTGCTGCCACTTTTTTTGCAAACAGGCACAGTCCCGTGTATGTGTCATCGTCCAGATCGAAAATATAGTCTTTCTCAGTCTTTCTCGGTATTACGAGAGTATGCCCCTTGGCGAGAGGGTTGATATCGAGGAATGCGTAGAAATCCTCGGTCTCGGCTACCTTGTATGAAGGGATTTCGCCGGCGGCAATTTTCGTGAAAACGGTAGGCATGGTTCACGGGATTTTTAGAGTGATATATCCAGGATTTCGAACTTTATGATTCCGGACGGCACTTTCGCCTCGACGATCTCACCTTTGGAGTGTCCCATTAGCGCCCGTCCGATAGGGGTAGTGGCGGCCAGTTTCCCGGCGGTGAAGTCGGCTTCGCTTTCGCCTACCAGTGAAAATTCCATTATCTGTCTGGTGTTCAGGTTCCGCACCTTTACCTTGTTCAGCATCTGGACCTTTTCGGTACCTATCTGGGATTCGTCGATTACACGTGCGTTGGCCACGAGGTCCTGAAGTTTCGAGATGTTCAGTTCCAGCAGTCCCTGGGCTTCTCTCGCCGCCTCGTATTCTGCATTTTCGGACAAGTCTCCCTTGTCCCGCGCTTCTGCTATCTGTGCGGAAATCACCGGTCTCTGTGCTATCGCGTCCGCAAGTTCCTTTTTCAGTTTGTCGAGACCGTCCTGGGTCATATAATGTATCGCCATAATTGATAAATTTTTTAGGAAGCCGCCCGAATCCGGAATGATAAAAATCCAGGAAACTTCCTGATATCCTTTAAATAATAACGTCAAAATGAAATGAGGGCGTGTCGATACTTTGACTGATGTACCGGACACACCTCCATGCATTTTTCCTCGAACGGGGATGACGAAAACTTTTCCTGTCCTCCTCTTTCGCGAATGGTTTAGCAAATATAACAAATATTCGTCGTCAAACAAAAAATAGTGGAATCTTATTTCTGGAAGTCCGTACCTGAAGGGCGCTGGTATATGCGGAGACCGAAGTCCGGCATAGTGGCGATGAGATGTTCGAAAACTTCAGCCGCGATGCGCTCGTGTTCCGCCCATATTTTGGTGGAGGTGAAGAAGTATATCTGGAGCGGAAGTCCTTCTGAAGTCGGTTCAAGCTGGCGGACCACTATGGGCAGGTCCGTATTGACATCCGGGCGATGGCGCAGATAATGCTCTGCCGCTGCCCTGAAAAGCTGCAGGTTTACGGCTCCCGGCTCCGCAGCTATGCCTTTCGCCCATTCTTCGGAGGATACGGCTTCCAGCTCTTCCGGAGTGCAGAAACGGATGGAATTCATATCGATGCGTATGGCTCTGGCCACGCGGCGTCCTGCGCTTTCCCGCATCCCGCGCCAGTTCTTGAAAGAGTCGCTGACGAGGATATATGGCGGTACGGTCATAATGGTATTGTCCCAGTTCCTGACTTTTACGGTATTAAGAGTCACTTCTTCCACTTCTCCGTTTATGCCGTATTTGTCCATCATTATCCAGTCACCGGGACGGAGCATATCGTGGGCGGACAGCTGTATCCCGGCCACGAGTCCCAGAATAGTGTCCTTGAACACCAGCATCAGGACAGCCGCCGAAGCGCCGAGTCCGGCTATCAGTGTCGTGAAGTCCTTTTCTATGAGGATGCCGACAGCCAGAATCACACCGATGCATATCACGATGACCTTCACCATCTGGTAGACGCCTTTCATCGGCTTGTTTTTCAGGATTTCTGACTCGTTGGAAAGCGCGTACAGCGAATTGACGAAAGCGCAGGCGAGGCTGCAGGTAATGACGATGATATAGATGTTGAGGACTTTCGATATCAGGTCTGTCCATTGTCCCGGTCCAGGGAACAGCATAGGCAGCGCTACGGTGAAGGTTATCGGCGGAATCAGGTGGAAGATATTGTGCAGGACATTGTTGTCAGTGATGTAATTGTCCCATTTGAAGGCTGTGCGTGCCGCCACTTTGCGGATAAGCGGAATAAGGAACCGGCAGCACAGGAAGTCTGCCAGATATGCGAGTATGATGATGGCGCAGGATATTATTACGCGCATCTGGACCGTCATTTCTATGCTGCTGTTATCTGTCATCTTCTAATCTCTCTGTTTTTCTGTAAAATTTTGTGAGGGCATGAAGTGGTCAAATATACGAAATTAAAATTATATTTGCAGGACGCTCTTTTCCTGCGGCCCGGCTGAGTTGGCGGAGCGGGCAGGACTGTTATTGCCGAATAAACACTATGGTTATGAAATACCTGATGATTACCCTCGCACTGATGCTCGGAATTGCCACATCGTGCAACACTGAAAGACAGAAAGATATGACACGCAATGAAACGCTTGAAAACCTGAAGACGAGACGGGCCATACGGGCCTATACCGATCAGATGCCGCCGAAAGAACTTCTCGAAAAGGTTATCGAGGCCGGTACCTACGCTCCGACAGGAATGGGAAAACAGTCTCCGATCATTATTGCCGTGACAGACAGGGCTGTGCGCGACAGCCTTTCACGTCTGAATGCTGCTGTCATGGGTGTCGATTCGGACCCTTTCTACGGGGCTCCAGCAGTACTGGTTGTCCTGGCCGACAGAAATATCCCGACTTATCTCTATGACGGCTCATTGGTCATGGGTAACCTGATGAATGCCGCACACGCAGTCGGTCTGGGCACCTGCTGGATTCATCGTGCGAAAGAAGTGTTCGACAGCGAGGCAGGGAAGGCACTGCTGAAGTCTTGGGGCGTCGAAGGCGATTATGAAGGTATAGGGAACTGCATAATCGGCTATCGGGCCGGCGAAATGCCCTCCCCGAAACCGAGGAAAAGCGACTATGTCCGTTTTATCGAATAAAGTATAAAATAAGGAAAACATGCATATAGCTATTGCCGGCAACATCGGCAGCGGAAAGACGACCCTGACCAAGATGCTTGCCTCACATTACGGCTGGACGCCAAGGTTCGAATCTGTGGATTACAACCCGTATCTCGCCGACTTTTATGAAGATATGGAAAGATGGTCATTCAATCTCCAGATCTATTTCCTGAACAAGAGGTTCAAGGATGTGGTGGAGATTTCCAAGAGCAGTGATGCCATCATCCAGGACAGGACGATATATGAAGATGCCAGGATTTTTGCCCCGAATCTTCATTCTATGGGGCTGATGAGCACACGCGACTTCGAAAACTATTCCGATCTTTTCGACCTGATGATGTCTCTGGTCAATCCTCCCGACCTGCTGATATATCTGCGTTCGAGCATACCGAATCTCGTCAGCCAGATCCAGAAGCGCGGAAGGGAGTATGAAAAGAGTATCCGCATAGACTATATCACGGGCCTGAACGACCGCTACGAGAAGTGGATTGCCGACTACAAAAGCAGGCTTCTGATACTGGACGTGGACGATATCAAGTTCGAGAACCGGCCGGAAGATTTCCGGAAAGTCACCGATAAGATCGATGCCGAACTCTTCGGCCTTTTCAAGGATGTCGACTGATGCATGAGGATATTAACGTAGAAAGTCTGTGGCTGATACCTAAACGGGATTCTTCAGGCAAGCACGAAAATGTCTATCATGGAAATTTCGTCCCTCAGATTCCGAACAATCTTATAAAAAGATACACGTCTCCCGGTGATTTGGTCATGGATCTGTTCATGGGTAGCGGGACGACTCTTTTTGAATGCGAAAATCTCGGCAGGGACTTTATCGGTTATGACATAAACGGGACTATTCTCGATTATGTGAAAGGGAAAATGGACGAGACATCATCTCCGGTAAGGTTTTCCATTAACAGATGCGATGTGACGGACAGGGAGCTTTTCTGCAGCATCACCGCGGAAGAACTTGGCAGACTTGGCCACGAAAAGGCGGACTTCATCATAGCCCATCCGCCATATATGGACATAGTCAGGTTTACGGATTCGGAAAAGGACCTGTCACATATCGCAGATACGGACATATTCGTTTCCAAATTCATTTCAGCACTTGAAAATGCTTATGGATATCT
>CALVBH010000091.1 GCA_944325765.1 uncultured Bacteroidales bacterium | reverse complement strand
ATGTCTAACACTATCTAAATACAAAGATAAAAACAAAATTTGACAAAAAAAAGGCCTCGTGGGCCTTTCTATCAAAAAAATCAAAATTTATTCTGTCAAACTACCGAGTATAGTTTCGGCCTTGCCGTAGCCTGTCATGGACTGTATCATACCTTTTTTTCTTTTATCGGCGCAAAAATAGCAAATTTATCGTTATCTTCGCGGATTATTTGAGTTTGACTGTTTATGGAAGAAACGAACAAGGCGGCTTCGGAGACGCGGAGCCTCAACTTTCTGGAAGAAATCATCGAATCTGATCTGGCATCCGGGAAATGCGACAGCATAATGACACGTTTCCCGCCGGAGCCCAACGGTTATCTGCACATAGGCCACGCGAAAAGCATCTGCCTGAACTTCGGACTGGCCAGGAAATACGGCGGAAAGACGAATCTGCGTTTCGATGATACGAATCCGGTGAAAGAAGATACCGAGTATGTCGATTCCATAAAGGATGATATAAGGTGGCTCGGTTTCGAGTGGGAAAACGAGAGATACGCTTCAGACTATTTCGACCAGTTGTACGACTGGGCAGAAGACCTGATAAAAAAGGGGCTTGCATACGTGGATGACCAGACTCAGGAGGAGATACGGGCTACCCGCGGCACCGTGCAGACTCCTGGAACCGAGAGCCCGTGGAGAAACCGCTCCGTGGAGGAGAACCTGAGGCTCTTCCGGGAGATGAAGGCCGGAAAATATGCGGACGGGGAGAAAGTCCTCAGGGCGAAGATAGATATGGCACATCCGAACATGCTGTTCCGTGACCCTCTGATGTACAGGATCATACATGCTCATCATCACAGAACGGGCGACAAATGGTGCATATATCCAATGTATGATTTCGCCCACGGCCAGTGCGACAGCATAGAACATATCACCCACTCAATCTGTACCCTCGAGTTCGACGTGCACAGACCGCTTTATGACTGGTTCATAGAGAAGTTGGGAATCTTTCCTTCGCACCAGTATGAATTCGCCAGACTGAATCTGACCTATACTGTGATGAGCAAGAGAAAGCTTCTCGAATTGGTGAAGAATCATTATGTTAGCGGCTGGGATGACCCGCGGATGCCGACCATCTGCGGTATCAGGAGGAGAGGCTATACTCCTGAATCCATCAGGATGTTCGCGGAGAAGGTCGGTGTGGCCAAGAGGGAGCAGCTGATAGACCTTCAGCTTATGGAATGGTGCGTGCGCCAGGATCTGAACGAGAGGTCGAACCGTTATATGACAGTGCAGGATCCGGTCCGTCTCGTCATCACGAACTGGGAGCCGGGAAAGGTGGAGTGGTTCGACGCTCCTCTGAATCCGGCGGCACCCGAGGGTCCTGCCAGGAAAGTGCCGTTTACAGGTGAAATCCTGATAGAGAAGACCGACTTTATGGAGGAGCCTCCTAAGAAATATTTCCGTCTGAAACCGGGCGGGGAGGTGCGCCTGAAATATTCCTATATCGTGAAGTGCGAGGAAGTGATTAAGGATGAGGCCGGAAATATCACTGAAATCCGCTGTACATACGACCCGACCTCGAAGCCGGGGGCTGGGGAGTGGCGTTCCGTGAAGGGAACCATCCACTGGGTGTCGGCGGAATTTGCGAAAGAGGTCGAACTCCGTATTTACGACAAGCTCTTTACCGAGGCCCAGATGGGTTCCATTCCTGAGGGCGAAGACTACAAGAATTATCTGAATCCCGATTCCCTGACGGTAACGAAAGGTTATGCGGAACCGGCCCTTTTGGAGGACAATTCCGGTATCGCCGTGCAGTTCGAGAGGACGGGATATTTCTTCAAGGATCCGGACTCGACGCCTGAGCATTTCGTTTTCAACAAGACTACATCGCTGAAGGATTCATTCAAGTTCTGACTTGGCGGATTGTAGAAGTTTTGCGGAAAATAAGTTTGTGTTTTGCGGCCTATTTTCCGCAATTTGTTTTCCAGTCTTCGATGCGGCGGTTTTCTTTGGAGAAGCTGACGCCGATTCTGAAGAGTTTCCGGGCGTCGGCAGCGAACGGTCTGGCGTAGCCTTTCTCCTCGATTTGCCTCAGGGCTTCGTCGGCGGAGGAGTCAGTCTTGATTTCCATGATGTAGATGTAGTCCTTCGTCTGGATGAGGATGTCTATGCGTCCGTTGCTGGTCTGTTTCTCGGTCTGCACGTATTCTCCGAGGAGCTCGAAGATGATGTACATGGCATATTGGAAGTCTTTTTCGGCATCGCCCTGTATCTGGTAGTTCGTGCGGGCGAAAAGGCTTTCAAGGAGTGACATCATTTCCTCCGGCTTGCCGGAGCGCAGAGCCCTTGCTATTTTTGTAATGAGAGTGATGCCGGAAGTCTGCTCGCCCGGCAGGTAATACTGGAATATGAAGTTCAGGAAACCGGTCTTGACTTCCCTGTTCGGGAATCCCAATCTGTACAGGCCGAACTCCTCGTCGTAACCTCTGACAGTCAGATAACCGCTTTGGTAAAGCAGGGGAACAGGATTCTCGAATACAGTGTTGACGGTACTGAGCAGGGAGGAGTCCACCTCCTGGTCAGAAAGAGTTGAGATGTCGTATCCGGTTCTCTGCATTACCTTGACAAGGAACGACGGCGTGCCGGTCTCGAACCAGTATTCCCTGAATTTGTCGGAGGCGAAGGTGTTCAGCAGGCTGAACGGATTGTACATACCTTCTGAGTCCTCGCAGAAATGGTATCCGTCGTACATTTCGGCCAATTTTTCATAGCACTGTTCCTCTGAAAGTCCGTTGGCGGCAGCCAGTTCCCTGACGCTTCCCGGGAAATAACTGTGGAGGTCCTTTCCGCTGATGCCGCAGATGTCGGCGTACTGAGGAAGCATTGAAATGTCCCTGAGGTTGTTCAGCCCGCTGAATACGCTGAGTTTTCCGATTTTGGTGACACCGGTCAGGAACCCGAACTTTATGCAGCCGTCCATAGACTTCAGTACGCTGTAGAATCCCTGCAGGGTCTTTCTGTAATATTCCTGGAGTTCGGGATTGTCGAGGTTGTCGATAAGGGGCTTGTCGTACTCGTCTATGAGGATAGCGACCGGTCTGCCGGTTTTTTCGTATGCGGCTTTTATTACAGCCTGGAAGCGCAGACCGATAACGTCCGTCGAGCCTGGAATTCCATATAGTGTCTCCCATTCGGACAATTTCCGGCTCAGTACTTCCGGGAGTACTTCCTTTGTATCGTATGTCACGCCGCTCAAATCGATGAGCAGGACAGGATATTCCGTCCAGTCATTCTCGAGTTTCTCTATGGCCAGCCCTTTGAAAAGATCTTTCTTTCCCTGCAGATAAGCCTCCAATGTAGAGACAATCAGGCTTTTCCCGAACCGCCTCGGACGACTCAGGAAATAATATTTCCCCGTAGAAACAAGAGCATATAGCTTGTCTGTCTTGTCTATGTAAACATAGCCGCCTTCGCGGAGGCTTTCAAAATTCTGGATTCCGATAGGGTACAGCATATTCCGGTCTTTGCATTTATCCGACATCAAAGATACTGATTTTCATCTGCGCTGTCAAGATTTTTTACCGGCGGACTTGGATGTAAGGCGTTAAGCCTTGTCCCTGCGGAGCATTTTCGGCTCATTCCTGTCGCAAAATCACACCAACCCCAGCAGTTTGCTGCGGGAGAGCAGGCAGGCACCCAGGGCGCCTGCGCGGTTCCCCAGTTGGGAGAACCTGATAGCCGTGTCCTTGTTCACTATGTTGAGCGAATGCTTGTTTATGGCGCTTTTCAGCGGCAGCATCAGATAATCCTTGGCTACTGTCAGTTTGCCGCCGATGACGACGAGCTCGGGATTGAAAATGTTGATAAGTCCGGCGATTGCCCGTCCCAGGACAGTGCCTATTTCCTCGGTGCATTCTATGGCCAGCATATCTTCTTCCGTGATGGCTTCCAGAATGTCGTCGAGGCTGATATCTTCTCCTTTTTCGAACTTGGCCGACAGAATCGAATTGCGCCCGCTGCGGAGTTTTTCCATAAAGATACGGTACAGGGCGGAACCTGAAGCTCCCGTTTCCAGGCATCCTGTCTTTCCGCACTGGCAGATCTGGTTGTTGTTCAGCAGGGGAAAGTGTCCGAATTCACCCGAAAAGCCGGACTTCCCGTAGTGCAGCTTGCCGTCGATTATCATTCCCATCCCGAGTCCCCATGAAGCATTTATGAACAGCATGTCCTTTTCGTTTTTAGCCACGCCTCCGATATACTCTCCGTATGCCATCGCGCGGGAATCGTTCTCGATAAATACCGTGGCGCCAAGTTTCTGTTCCAGAATGTCGGATATCGGCTTGTCTTCGCCGAGGAAAAAGGAGAAACTGTATCCTGAAAACCTGTTTACCCGGCCCGTGAGATTGAATCCGTAAGCTCTTATGTTCTCCCTGTTGATGGATGCTTTCTCTATGGTATCCGTCACTATGCCGCACATTGCATCCAGGGACCGGTCCGTAGCCTCGAATATGAACGGGATTTCCTCTTCGAAGCAGACAAGTTCCCCCTTGAAATCCGTTATGGCAATGCTCAGATGGTCCCGGCATACGTCCGTACCCGCAAAATACCCTGCCGAAGAATCCAGCCCGTACAGACTCGGCCGCCTGCCTCCGGAAGTCCCGCTTTTCCCCTTGTCGCACAGGAAATGCTCGTCTATCAGTTCCGTGACCAATTTCGTGATGGTGGGAATACTCGTGTTCAGCTCCTTGCTCAGGTCAGCTATGCTGTAGTCCCCGCCTGTGATGCACAGTCCAAGGATTTGTTTCTTAAGCGCGACGTTTTTTCCGTCGTAGTTGTTCAGATTCAGAAAGGTGTCTGCCATAATGAGTCGGTAAAGATATTGTGCCGGTATCCGGCAAAAATGCAGTTGTCAGTTTCTATTTTTCCAGTATGCCTCTATTTCTTCGAGGGATTTTCCCGTGGTCTCGGGCACGCATTTCCACATAATCAGGATATACGGTACGCACATCGCCGCGAACAGGAAGAAGGTGCCTGCCGGAGTCAGAGTCTCAAGCATCCACGGCGTCAGCTGCCCTATGAGGTAGGTGCCTATCCAGAGCGAGAAACCGGCGATGGACATCGCGCGTCCCCTGACACTGTTCGGGTACATCTCTGACAGGAGCACGAACACGACCGCACTGATGGATATGGCGCAGCAGAAGACATAGAACAGGAAGAAGACCAGCAGGAAAGTATTCCCCAGTCCGAGACTCTCGCCGCAGGCGAAATACAGCCCCGTCATCAGCAGAGAAAGAATCATACCGGACACGCCCCAGTAGACCAACTGCTTTCGCCCTACCTTGTCGATTATGAAAAGGGCAATGACGGTAGTCGCCATATTCACGATGCCGACGAGCACCTGCGAGAAAAGTGCGTCGCCTTCTGCAATGCCGGCTTTGGAGAATATCTCCGGGCCGTAGTAGAGCACGGCGTTCACACCCATGAACTGTCCTAAAATCGCGATGGCCGAGCCTATCAGCACGGCTTTCAATATCCCCGGCCGGAACAGCTCTTTCCAGCCGGACTTTTCTTCCGAGCCGAGGGAGGCGCGGGTGATTCCATACTCTTTGTCCAGCCTGTCCCCGTTAGGGTAGATGCGTCCGAGCACATTCCTGGCTGCCTGGTCTTTCCCCTTGGTGACAAGCCATTTCGGACTTTCCGGTATGCAGAATATCGTCACGAGGAAAAGTATTGCCGGGACGGCACCCGAACCCAACATACCTCTCCAGTACTCGTCCACCAGCATACGGTCGAGAAAACCGGACTCGAATGCGGAACTCTGGGAAATGTGGAGGATACCGTAGTTTACGAGGTAAGCGGCCAGGAAGCCCACGGTCACGGCCAACTGGTACAGGGAGACGAGGGTTCCTCTCTTTTCGGGCACCGAGATTTCGGAAATGTAGACAGGGGAGACTATGGACACGAAGCCCACACCTATGCCCCCGATGATCCTGAATGCCACGAGCTGGGAAAATCCCGCACTTTCCGCGCACCCTATCGCACAGATGCAGAAAAAGATGGCCGCTGCCAGCATGGCCTTCTTCCTTCCGATGCCGTCGCTGACCGTCCCCGCCACACAGGCTCCGGCTATGGAGCCGATGAGGGCGCAACCTACATACCATCCCTGCTGCATCGTATCCAGGGAGAACTGCTGCGTCACTATCCCTATGGTGCCCGAAATCACGGCCGTATCATATCCGAAAAGTATTCCTCCGATGGCCGAAACCGTCGACAGGAAAATCATATAGCCGGTATTGACTGTCTTTGCTGCCTTTGTCATCGTTCCATTGTCTTTAAAATGTGGCTGCCGGAATCAGAGCATTCCGAAATATTCCCTGTATCTGTCGTAAAGGTGGCCTGCCTGCAGATAGGCTGACTGAGGGCTCATAAAATGCGAAAATTCGAAGGTAATGGCCTTGTCATAGCCGCACCGTTTCGCCGCCTCCAGTTTCAGCCTCAGCTTGTCGAACTTTATGGGCAGGAACTTTATCGGCATATCACGGTCGAAAGTCTCGGCATTCGTCCAGCACTGCATACCGTATTTGTCGGCCAGTTTCTTGTTTACGGAGAAGAACGCGTCCAGTTCATCGTAGTTGATGTGCCCGTCCTGGAAAGCCACAGCATCCACCACATCGTGGATTCCGTCGAAAATCTCGTTCCATTCCCGCTCGTGTTCCTGTACGGACACGGCCTGCTCGTTGGTCATTTTTGTAGTCCCCATCACGGCCTTTTTCCCGTCTATCCACGGTGAAATGAAAGTCGGGAGACCTCCCGAAACCTCCTTGCACTGGCGGCCCATTTCGTGGAAGGCCTCGATGGCCCCCTTGGTCTTCCTGCTGATTTCAGTGCTTATGTACCAGCCTCCGAAACTGTCGTATTTCCGCCCGTACATCTCCCAGACCTCGTCTATCACGAACCTGTTGCATTCGATTTCGCTGCTCATATCTCCCGTATCCCAGTATTTCCCGGAGTCGTACAGCCCGAACCAGAACTTCATGCCGTACTTCTGCGCAAGCCTCAGGAACATGTCTATCAGATCCTGCGACGGCATGTAACAGCCCTTTTTCAGCAGATACGGGGACGGATAGGTGATGAATTTGCGGTATCCGGAGCGGATGACTATGACCGTGTCGATACCTATATCATGCATGTAGCGGAAATCGGCATCCCACTCCCTTTCTCCCCAGTTCTGATGCGGGATGTCGTGCGAAATCTCGTCGAGGAAAGTCCCTGTTATCTTAAGGGCATTCCCTGCCGGGACAATAAGTCCGTTCCGTCCGGCCTCACCGCCATCCTTCCCGCTTTCCGCGGCAATAGCTTTGCCTGAAAGGCTCTCCGCCGTTATTTCTGCGCCTTTCGCCACCGGCGATGCGGCAATGGCGGCTGCTGCCGCTCCCAATGTTCTGATGAATGTCCTGCGGTCGGTCATAGTATTGTTTCTTTCTTTCTTATTCTGTAAAAGTAATAATTTTTTCTTTAAAGTTAAAATAATTAAAATTTTTTAAAATAATTGATGTAGCAATTAAAAATAATTATTAAATTAGCGACAGTTATGAAACGGAAAGCCTATCGGCTCCTAAAATACTGATAACATGGAAACGCCTGATTTTAAGAAATTGGCCGACAGATATGAGGCTGAACTGTACGGACAGGTCCTGCCTTTTTGGCTCGAGCATTCCGTGGACGGGAAATGCGGAGGATATTTTTCCTGTCTCGAACGCGACGGCTCCGTGTACGATACGGACAAATTCGTATGGCTTCAGGGCCGGGAAGTATGGCTGTTTTCCATGTTGTACAATAATGTGGAAAAGAAACAGGAGTGGCTCGATTGTGCTGCGGGCGGGGCTGAATTCCTGAAAAAATACGGGCACGACGGGAATTTCGACTTCTATTTCTCTCTGACCCGCGAAGGCAGGCCGCTGATACAGCCGTACAATATCTTTTCCAATACTTTCGCCTGCATGGCGTTCGCCCAGTATGCGAAGGCGTCCGGCAGCGACGAATATGCCGAAATGGCGAAAAAGACTTTCGACAGGATACTTCAGAGGCAGGCAAACCCGAAAGGTAAATGGGAAAAATCCTGCCCGGGCACCAGGCCGATGAAAGGCTTTTCGCTGCCGATGATAATATGCAACATGGCTCTCGAAATCGAGGATATCATATCCGACAAGGCTCTCCTCGACAGCACCATAAGGAATTGTCTGCATGAAGTCCTGGACGTTTTCTATAAGGAAGATCTCAAGTGTATGGTAGAGAATGTCTCCTCCGTGGACGGAAGTCTCGTGGACTGCTTCGAGGGCAGGGTCATAAATCCGGGCCACAATCTCGAGGCCCTCTGGTTCCTTATGGATCTCGGCGTCAAGATGAATGACGGGAAACTCATAGAAAGGTGTGTGGAAATCTCGCACTCTGTCATAAAAAGAGGCTGGGACGGGAAATACGGCGGGATATTCTATTTCATGGACAGGAAAGGCTATCCTCCGCAGCAGTTGGAGTGGGATCAGAAACTGTGGTGGGTGCATATAGAGGCTGCCATAGCCATGATAAAGGGATACCGGCTTACCGGAAACAGGGAAAGTCTTGAATGGTTCCTGAAACTCGACGACTATATGTGGTCGCATTTCAAGGATCCTCTTCATCCCGAGTGGTTCGGCTACCTGAACAGGCGGGGCGAAATGCTTCTTAGCCTGAAAGGAGGCAAGTGGAAAGGCTGTTTCCACGTTCCGAGAGGCCTTTACAAGATCGCAGGTATCCTGAAGGAATGCCGATAGGCTGCGGCAGAGGAGCATGCTTCTCCAATCCGCTGAACAACATAAATTCCTCCGACTGACGTTAATATCAAATGAAAACGATCCATCCAGCAGTCATATTCTCGTGCCTGGCGATGATAGCATCCTGTTCGTATCCGGTCAGGACGGATGTCATCGTAGTCGGCGGTACCGCCTCCGGCGTATGCGCTGCGGTGCAGTCCGCCCGTATGGACGTCGGGACCGTGCTTGTGGAGGAGACTCCGTGGCTCGGCGGGATGCTGACCTCGGCAGGCGTAAGCTGCGTGGACGGGAATTACAACATCAGATCCGGGATATTCGCCGAATTCTGCGATTCGCTGGCGTTGCGCTACGGCGGGTACGACAGCCTGAAGACAGGCTGGGTGAGCAACATCTGTTTCGAACCTCATATCGGGGCGGAGGTCTTCGACCATATTGCCGCAGGCTGCAGAAAACTCGATGTCCTGAAAAACACCTCGGTGCAGGCGGTAGAGCATATGCGGCGCGGCTGGAAACTGACATTGGCGACAGCGGACGGGAAGACTATGGCCCTGAGGGCGAAAGTCGTCATAGATGCTACGGAACTCGGGGACATTGCCTCGCAATGCGGCGTCAGATACCGCCTCGGGATGGATTCGGCGGAGGATACGGGAGAGTCGATAGCCCCTGCGAAGGCGAATGACGTGGTTCAGGATATGACATACGTCGCAGTGTTGAAGGACTACGGGCCGGACGCGGATATGACCATAGAAAGGCCGGAAGGCTATGATGCGCGGAATTATGCCAATGCCGCCGTCTGCCCGCTCAATACGGAATCCGACAAGGACCAGGCGCTCTGGCCTGCGGAAGAAATGATAGAATACGGCGCCCTGCCTGGCGGGAAATATATGATTAACTGGCCTATCGACGGCAATGACTTCTATGCCAACATCGTGGATGCTTCCGATGCCGTGCGGCAGACAGTGACGGATTCGGCGAAAAACTTCACCCTCGGATTCGTGTATTTCATCCAGACGGAACTCGGTATGAAGAATTTAGGGCTGGCCGATGATGAATTCCCGACTGCGGACAGGCTTCCGTTCTATCCGTATTACAGGGAATCGAGGCGGATTTGCGGGGAAGCTTTCTTTACCGTGGACGCAGCGGCTCGTCCATACGATTTTCCTGAGCCTTATTACCGCACGGGTATAGCCGTGGGAGACTATGCCGTGGATCATCACCATTACCGTCATCCGGACTGGAAATCCCTGCCGGAACTGCATTTCTATCCGATTCCGTCCTATACCCTGCCGTTGGGTACGCTTCTGCCTGAAAATACGGATGATCTGATAGTGGCCGAAAAATCCGTTTCCGTATCCAACCTTATTAACGGCACTACCCGTCTGCAGCCGGTGGTTATGCAGACAGGCCAGGCTGCAGGAGCGAACGCGGCACTGGCAGTGAAATCCGGCGTGTCCGTGAAGGAAGTTCCTGTAAGAGACGTGCAGGAAGCCATCCTCGAAAGCGGCGGCAGGCTGATGCCGCTTCTCGATTTGCCTGCAGATGACCGGCATTTTGCAGCCCTGCAGAGAATAGCCGCTACCGGTATACTCCGCTGTGAAGGGAGAAACGAAGGATGGGCCAACCAGATGTGGTTCAGGGCGCAGGATCCTCTGCTCGGGGAAGAACTTCATGCATCCGATTATTACGGGAATGTCTTTGTTTTCCCTGACGGTCAGGTGACTGCAGAACCCTTGCTGGAGAGAATCGCGAAAATCCAACGGGGGGGGGTAGCCTGTGTAGAGGATGTTGCGTCGCTCTCTGACCGCTGGCCGACTCTCGGACTTGGGAAATACGAGGCCGGAAGGCCGCTGACGAGGCTCGAAACTGCGGTGGCGATAGATGCATACCTCGATCCGTTCGACAGTTTCGATGTGGATTATCACGGGAATATCATCGGGAGGAACAGTATCCTTAAAGTCGATCCTCTCATCGGCTCAGGCGGGCATGGGCACGTTTTCGTGGGTGCCAATGTGCCTCACGGGATGGCGGCTGCCGGTCCGAACAACATCTCCACCGGCTGGGACTGGTGCTCCGGCTATCATGACTCCGACAGGACAGTCGCAGGTTTTGCGCAGAACCATCTGAGCGGGACGGGGATAGCCGACCTCGGCGAAATTCTGTTCATGCCTTATACCGGTGTCCCGAAATTCGGGAAAGGAACCGGTCACGGTGACGGATATGCACTGACATTCGACAAGAAGAATGAGAAAGCTGCACCGGGATACTACCGGATAGAGCTTCCTCAAATCGGTGTGAATGTAGAGCTTACGGCATCCGAAAGGGTGGCATTTCACAGATACTCGGTGACGGCAGGACAGGAATTCGGCCTGATTCTCGACTTGGAGTCAGCCCCGATTTCCATCATGTCGCGGCGCGGATGCCTGTCATCAGGCTATTGTCAGGCAGATTCCAGTCTTCTGACCGGTTTCCGTATCTCGGACGAGTGGGCTGACAGTCTTGCCGTCTGGTTCGCTGCCGAATTCGACCGGCCTTTCACTCTCGTGGAGCATGGCTGCGGAAAAGCGGCGCTGGATTTCGGCCGGGTTTCCGGAGTGAATGCCCGCGTGGCCCTGTCCTATACTTCAGAAGCCGCAGCCGTGGAAAATCTCGAAGCGGAATCTCTCCGCTCCTTCGACGAAGCGCTGTTGACCGCCGAAAGGAAATGGACGGAAGAGCTTTCCTCCATATCCTTCAAAGGACTGGACAGCCGTACGGACAGCATTTTCTATACGGCACTTTATCATACGGCTTTTGCTCCCCAGCTCTTCTCCGATGCTGGTGCGCCTCGGGAAGACTGGACGATATTCTCCACCTGGGATACCTACAGGGCTGTCCACCAGCTTTATTCCATCATAGACCCCGATGCAGGGAAATATGTGAATTCCCTCATAGACCTGGCTCACAGGACCGGAAGACTTCCGGTCTGGAGTCTCTGCGGGCTGGAAACCGACTGTATGGTGGGAGTGCATTCGGTGCCGATTATCGCCGATGCCGCCCTGAAATCATTGCCTGGCGTAGACAGGAAAGAGGCTCTCGATGTCATTGCCGCGCTTTCGCGGCAGCCTGTGCCGGGGATGGAATATATAGATTCATTGGGCTTCATCCCGGCCGACAGCGTGAACTGGTCCGTGTCGAGGGCTCTTGAATACTGCATAGACGACGATGCGGTATACCGGCTGGCTGAAAAGCTCGGGGAGACGCGCCTGGCTGACTATTACAGGTCGCGGGCCGGACTTTACAGGGAATATTTCGATTCCGAGACAGGCTTTATGCGCGGGAGGCTTGCCGACGGAAGCTGGAGGGAGCCTTTCGACCCTGCGTTTTCACTTCACGAATTCGCGGACTATGTGGAAGGGAATGCCTGGCAGTATACCTGGCTCGTGCCGCATGATATTCCGGGTCTGATTTCTCTGTTCGGCTCGGAAGAGGCCTTTACGGAAAGGCTCGACAGCCTGTTCACGACCAGTTCGCAGCTGAACGAGGGTGCTTCCGCGGATATTACCGGGATGATCGGGCAGTATGCGCATGGAAACGAGCCGAGCCATCATATCGCCTACATTTATCCGTATGTCGGAGAGCCGTGGAAGACGGCGGAGAAGGTCAGGAAAATCTGCCGGGAATTCTACACCGCCTCTCCGGACGGACTTATCGGGAACGAGGATTGCGGACAGATGTCGGCCTGGTACATCTTCTCGGCATTGGGCTTCTATCCTCTGCATCCGACTTCCGGGGACTTCGTTTTCGGCTCTCCTCTCTGCCGTGAGGCAGTTATCCGCACAGCGGCAGGTACTGAATTTACTGTCAAGGCTTTGAATAACACTGAAACCAATATCTACATACAGAAAATCACTCTGAACGGCCGTCCTTATGAAAAGCCGTGGATAAGCTACAGCGATATCATGAAAGGCGGCGAGCTGGTTTTCGAGATGGGAGATAAACCGAATAAATACTATGTACAGAATTTCTGAAAAACTTCTGCCTTGCCTGCTGGCAATCCTGCTTCCTGTGCTGTCATACTCCCAGGTCCAGGTGAAAGGTGTGGTGACAGATCCCTCCGGACTGACCGTGATCGGAGCCTCCGTTTATGAGGAGGGAACCCGGAACGGAGTGGTCACGGATGTTGACGGCAAGTACGAGCTCACCGTTTCTTCCCCTTCCGCAGTCATCGTCTTCTCGGTACTCGGCTATGAAGAAGTGAGCGAGACCGTGGGAAACAGAGCCGTCATAAACGTGGTTCTGAAAGAGGATTCGATGGCTCTCGACGAAGTGGTGGTAGTAGGTTACGGCGTCCAGAAAAAAGGGACTCTGACCGGTTCCATCGCTTCCGTGAATTCTGAAAAGCTCTCTCAGGCTCCTACCGACAACGTGGCCAACCTCCTCGGAGGAAAGCTGCCGGGTCTGGTTTCGCGCCAGACCAGCGGTGTGCCGGGTGACAACGAATCCGAAATCTATATCCGAGGTATAGCCACGACCGGCTCGTCTTCGCCTCTGATTCTGGTGGACGGTATCGAAAGGGACTTCGCGAACCTGGACCCGAGCGAAATAGCGGACATAACCATATTGAAGGATGCCGCTTCGGCAGCCGTCTACGGGGTGAAGGGAGCGAACGGTGTGATATTGGTCACTACCAAAAGGGGAGACAACCGTCCGGCCTCGATTACTTATAACGGGGCGGTGACCTTCTCCCAGAATGCCGACATGCTCGAGCTCCTCGACGGGCCGTCCTTCGCCTACTGGCATAACCTCGCTTCAGACCTCGACGGCGTGGCCCGGCAGTACAGCGAAAAGGAGATAGGCTACATAAAGAACGGAAACGACCCTCAGGGCGTCCTCGGAAATACCGACTGGCTCGACCTGATTTTCAAGGACGTGGCAGTGGGCCATAACCACAACCTCAGTGTTACCGGAGGAAACGACAAGGTCCGCTATTTCGTCGGCGGCAGTTTCCTCGACCAGGACGGTATCATCAGCAACGTCTGGTTCAGAAGATATAATCTGAGGTCCAATATCGACGTGAACATCACTGACCGGCTGACCCTGAAATTAGACGTGTCGGGCCGTATCGAGAACCGCCATCAGCCGGGTGTATCTGCGGGAAGCAGCGATCCGACCGCTTCCCTTGACAACGGCGGCAAGGAGTACGGATACAAGAATATCGTCTACTATGCCATATCCGCACGCCCTACGGTCAATCCGAAAACTCCTGACGGGGACTATATAGGCTACAACAACCCTCTCATCGCCCGCGACGAGTCGGGTTTCAACGACAAGAACACCAGCTATGTCTATACCACAGCGACCCTCGAATACAGGATTCCGGGTATAGAAGGTCTGACGGCCAAGGGCATTTTCAGCTACGACTTCCAGAATACCCTGCAGAAGCAGATGACCCTGCCTTGCCTTCAGGTCACGCCGCAGTACGGCTCGCACGATGATAACGACTTCCTGGTGATGACCACGGGCAACTCCCCGCACTCGGCATCCGGTATAAACAAACTGACAGAGACCCATACCCTGTTCTCCCGTTTCACTTACCAGGTGATGCTGAACTATGCGCACACTTTCGGAAGGCATGATATCGGGGCTGACATAGTCTGGGAGCAGACAGGCACGAATTCCCGTACTTTCAGCGCGAGCAAGCAGAATTTCGCCATCACCGAGATTCCAGACCTGGACTTCAGTACGGAAGTGACGCCCAATTCAGTGACGGGAAACCATATAGACACCGGGCGTCAGGGTCTTCTGTTCAGGGCGAACTATGCATACGACCAGAAGTACCTCGTACAGGCTTCGGTCAGGGGTGACTGGTCAGCCAAATTCGCACCGGGACACAGGCTCGGTATCTTCCCGGCAGTATCCCTGGGCTGGCGCATTTCCGAAGAGGGCTTTATGGACGGTACCCGCGACATCCTCGACAACCTCAAGTTCAGGGTATCCTACGGTATACTCGGAAACGATGCCATAGACGATTTCCTCTACGTGCAGGGCCTCGGACTCAGCACCACCCCCGAGGTAGTGATAAACGGGACTCCGCAGATGGGTCTCTCCACCACCTCCATCCCTAACAGGCGGATTACGTGGGAAACCACGACTACCTATAACGCCGGTGTGGACTTCTCTCTCTGGAAAGGACGGCTGACATTCGAAGGCGATGCCTTCTACAAGGTCACTACCGACATCCTGCAGAGCCAGTCCGGCCAGATGCCGCCTTCCATCGGAGGGAACTATGCCTCCATCGTGAACAGCGGCGTCGTGGATGTCAGGGGTTTCGAAATAGTCCTGGGGCATTCGAACAGGGTCTCGGATTTCGTCTACAGCGTATCCGCCAACATGTCATTCGCCCGTAACCGCTATGTGAGCACGAACGACAGCGACAATATCCCGTCCTACCAGAGCAAGATAGGCCAGCCGCTCGGCGGTGTCCTCGGCTATGTGTCCGACGGCCTTTACCAGACGGAAGAAGATCTGGCGATGGCTCCGAAGTACAACAGCGGGGTCCGGCTCGGCGACATAAAGTACAGGGACCTGAACGGCGACGGACGCATCACCGCGGAAGACCGCACCTGGATAGCCGGCTCTCAGATACCGGAAATAATGTACGGACTGAACATCGATATGAACTGGAAAGGCTTCGATCTCTCCCTCTTTTTCCAGGGAGCCGCGAACACCGACATCATGCTCTGCGGCACCTATACCGCCCTCGGCTTTTCGGACGGTACCTACTATACCCAGACATTCAAGTGGGGAAGCAATCCTCCGAAATATCTCGTGGAAGGCAGCTGGAGACCGGACCACACGAACGCCTCATATCCGCGTCTCAGTACCCAGTCTTCGAACAACAACGTCCTCACAAGCGACTTCTGGAAGCGCGATGCCTCTTATCTCCGACTGAAAAACCTCCAGTTCGGCTATACCCTGCCTCGGAAGGCGGTGGAGAAGATCCGGATGCAGAATATCAGGGTTTATTTCAGCGCGAGCAACCTGTTCACCATATCGGCCCTCTCCAGATTGGGCATCGACCCCGAGGCGCCGAGTGTAAACAACGGTTACTATCCTCAGCAGAGGGTGATGAGCTTAGGTTTGAGTTTTACATTCTGATGCGTGACATATTATGAAACAGATAAGAAACAAAGCCATACTTTTACCGGTCATAACACTGCTTTCGGCCTGCTCTGTCGTGAATCTCGACCCTAACGACAAATACGATGTCGGCTACGGCTTCCGGAACCAGGCCAATACCGAACTCTACCTGAATTCGTTCTACCCTATGATAGCCGATTTCGGCCAGTTCGGAAGCAATGCCCTCGGCGGGAGCAATTCGAGTATGTCGGACGGTCTGACCGAAGTCTTCAAGTACGGAGCAATGGTCGCCGGAGCCGGCGACTGCAATCTGATAATGACCGTGGACGGGCAGCAGAGCGTGAATAACAACTATTTCGATGCCTGGACCACCTGCTACGGCTGGATACGCAGGATAAACGAGTTCCTGGACGGTCTCGACGAGCACGCCTCCAATTTCTCTGCGTCTCAGGTGGAGGAATTCCGGGCCGAAGCGCTTTTCTTCCGGGCATACGCATATTTCCTGATAATGCGTTCGCATGCTTCCGTAAAGGATGACTACGGCGCCATCCTCTACACCGATATAGACGAGATGACAGCGGAGAAGAAGACGCGTGCTCGCGCTACGGTGTCCCAGTCCTGGGACAGGGTCTGGGAAGACGTGGACTATGCTGCGAAACATCTGCCTCAGCCGTCCGCTGCAGCCGGCAGGCTGAACTGCTATGTGGCATACGCGCTGATGGCCCGGTCGATGCTCTATGCGGAGCGCTATGATCTGGCCAAGGCTGCCGTGGAAGAGATTATGAAAAGAGATGACCTGTACGGCTACATCGACAGCTATGCCGACATCTTCAAGACATTGGACAACAGGGAAGTGATATGGGGCTTCGGCTATGTTTCCGGAGAACTGACCCATACATACGACCAGAGATATTCCCAGGCCGGGGACATCTGCACGAACAGCGGTTACGGTTCCGGCTACGGAGGACCTACCCAGGAATTCGTGGATATGTACGACTATGCCGACGGACAGCCGTTCGATATCAGCGATGAGGAAAACCGTTTCATCACAAATGCGAATGCATCGGAGCGTGACCCGCGTCTGGCTGCTTCCGTCCTCTGGAACAGGGCTTTGTGGAAAGGCCGTCCTCTCGAATGCTACGAGGGCGGAGTGGACCAGAAGTACATGCCGTACGGCGTGACGAACAATCCCGGCAATTCCGTGACAGGCTACTATATGCGCAAGCTTCTCGACGAGACGAACCTGGATTTCTGGGTGAACGGTTCTTACCAGCCGTGGATAGAATTCAGATATGCCGAGATGATGCTGATTTATGCGGAGTGTCTGGCGCATGAAAACCGCTTCTCCGATGCTTTTGACGTGGTTTCGGAACTTCGCCGGAAACGCTTCGGCAGGGATGACGTTTACACGGCTCCCATTACCGATATGGAATCGGCATTGGATGTAATCCTTAAGGAAAGGTGCATAGAACTGTGTTTCGAAGGACACAGGTTCTGGGATTTGAGGCGTACCGGCAGGGCCGCCGAGGTGCTCGACGGCAAAATCTACCATGGCGTGCTGTGGACGAAGACAGGGGATGAGACCTTCACTCCTGAACTGATTTCCTGCGAGATGGGTGCGAGAAAGTATCCCGAGCGTTTCGACAGGTTTCCGATTCCGCAGTCGGAGATTAGCAATAATTCTCTGGCACGCCAGAATATCGACTGGTAGCCGGCACGCCAGAGTGGCGGCACGTCAGAGCACACAATCTGCTGCGTTGCTTTCAGGATTCGGGGTCGGTCATTTACGACAGTAAACTCCCTTCCCCTCACCTTCAGCGCCTTGCAGCTTGCATACTCTGACGCACCGCCGCCACCCCGCACTGATGATCAGTGCCGCTACTGTCATCGGCTCTCCACAGAGCCCTTGATGTCATCCCGAGCTGCTCCGAGCCGATGCCGCTCGCACAGACTACAACCCCTGCCGGGGTCAACAGTGCTCGCTGTCATCGGCTCTCCACAGAGCCCTTGATGTCATCCCGGGCGGAAGGCAAAGCCCGAAGTCGAGGGATCTGCTGATAGAACAAAATATTATAAAACTATGAATATAAAACAAATAACACTCTCCTTCGTCGCGCTGGCGGCGGCCTTTGTCTCCTGCCAGAAGCTCGACTACCCGGAGAAAGACGACGAGACGGGAATAAACTCCTTCAAATGTTTCGTCTACTACGATGCCGAAAACTACTCAGCGTATTCTGAGGTGGATGTGCTGAGTGGAACTTTCAACGAGGCTATGGGAGCTATCCGCTATACATTCCCGGATGATCCGGAGCGCTACAACGACGAATCCCTTCAGCGCTGCCGTCTCGAACTCTCCGTACCTTCTACCGCTACCGTGGTGGAGACCGACGCTTTCGGGAAGGATCTCGGGAAAGGCATCTCGGGTATCCGTGACCTGCGCTCGGCTACGGTCTATTTCAAGGTCGTGGCTGCAGACGGTACTGAAAAACGCTACCAGGCTACCTTCAGCTATAATGCCCGATGAAGCGCCATTGCCGGCGGAGGCTTGAATCTTCCGGACTGATATAATAGTAGAATACAAGCACAATAACAACCATTTTAAATTTTTTTGCTATGAAAAAAGTTTTATTTTCATTACTCGCGGTGACCGCTCTGTTCACCGCTTGTAACAACGATGACAGCAAGCCTGACGTAAACATCGCCATTACCCAGGACATGGTGGAAGTGGCCGGTGTGTCAGGTGAGTATCTTGTAGTCGTCGACCCGGCTGCCAAAACTATCGCCATCGAGCTGGCTTACGAAGATGCTGCGGAGCTTCAGGCTCTGACAGTGAATTTCGTGAACCTGCCTTCCGGCGTGACTGCCGAGTCCCTGACCCATAATTTCTCGAACGGAGCCACTGCTCAGGCCGTATTCACCAAGGACGGCGTGGATGTGACATACACCGTTTCGGCCACCACTGCTGAAGCAAATCCTCATTTCGTATCTGCTACGCTGAATGAGGTGGAAGTTTCAGGCGGAACAGTGAAACTCAGCGGCTCTGCAGACCTGACCAAAGTAGAGTTCGTTTATACCGTAGCTCCTGAGGATACGAAGGTCTATATCGGTGATGACGAAGTGGCTTCCGGCTCCGAGGTGGATTTCTCCGACAAGGTGAACGGCGTTACCTTCACCCTGAAATGCGGCGAAGTGACCAAGGAAGAAACCATCAAGGTCACCACTACCGGCATCTCCTCAGTCAAGAGGGTCTGGGGGCATTATGCCAAGCCATCTACGATAGAGTCTGATGGGTGGTATGGTAGTAATGGCGTCCCTGCTGCAGGTGGATGGCAGAGAAATGTAGCAATGGATGATAATAATATTTACATTCCAGTTACAGACGGAACAGATATCAACGGTAATATTCTGGTCATCGATAGACAGAATGGAAATCTTGTTAAAACGATTTCTTCCACTGTAATATCTGGTGGTGTGCATTTAGCTGAAGATGCAGAAGTTTTGGATAATAACGGTTCATCTGTACTTCTTGTTTGCAACCTTGTCAATGCAAAGGATTCGCATTTGAAAGTATATGCATTCCACGATATTAATTCTGAACCGACAGTCGTATTAGATTATGTTTTGACTGAAGCGCATCGTTTCGGTGATAAATTTGTCGCAGAAGGTAATTGGCAGGATGGCCGTTTGGTCTTTGTTGATTATACGCCAAATACCACTAACAGAGTTGCTTATACGTTTGATATTACTAATGGTGTTATAAATTCTACTCCAGAGGTATTGAACTTGGGACCAGTTTTACCGACTGCAAATTCATTCGCAGGTCTTTATAAATACAGCGATACAGAATATATGTACGCAGGAACAGGTGGTCCGAATCTGATTATGAGTGCCAGCGGGAATACTTTGACAACAACTTTTGAACTGTCGACGAGTGGTGTATATTCCAATCCTATGTTGGATCCTCAATTCTTTACTTTCAACGAACAAGAATATATTTCATACGTTAAATTGGAAAACATTGCTCAAGATGCTGCGCTGGTAATACAAGAATTGAATTATGCAACTCTTAAAGAGTCAATGGAGAGTGCGGATCCTATGACATTCAAGAAATTAGGAATAGGAGATCCAAATGAAATAGGAATTACAGGAATGAAAAACGGAAACAATCTTGGAGGTTCTGATTTGAGAGTAATAGACGGGAAAACATATATTGTTGTATCAGTCCCTCAGACCGGTATCTCACTCTTCGAACTCGAATAATTTGATTTAAGATGAAACTGATGGAACTCACCGCTTTTTTAGCTGCCGCGCTGCTTGTATTCAATGCCTGCGGAGCGGATACCCCGGAAACGCCGGAGCCGGAGCCTCCTGTGACCTCCGATCTGGAACTCAAGAGCCTTTCTCTGCGCGAATATCCGGGACTCGACATCCGTATCGACCACACCGATTATACCGTGGACATAAGTTTTCCGTACGGAGCCATCCTCGGGAACGCCCACATAGAGTACACGGTGGCGGAAGGTATCACGGGCAGCCCGGAGAGCGGGAGTTCCATAGACCTTACCAAAGAAAATATCGGTATTTACCTCTCGGACGCCGAAGGCCACGCGAGGAAATACACATTGAATGTGTCGGTATTGCCGTCCTCGGATATTGTCTTGAATGACTTTATCAACAGCGAGTATGCAGTGGAGGGCAAAATTTCAGGCGGGGATATCCTTTTCGAATTCCCTTACGGTGCGGATATTACTGCATTGACCTTTACTGTAGATACTTACGACGGCACTGCCTTTGAGCCGGCGCTTTCGGAGCCGTTCGATCTGACGTCACCGAAGACTCTAACGGTCACGGCTCCGGACGGCGTCACTCAAAAGACCTTTACCCTGACTGCTACCGTCTCGGAACAGGAAACGGCAGTGCGGGGCATATATCTTCCGTCTCCGTCACACACCACGTCTTTCATAACGCGGGAGAACGTGCAGAGTTCCATAGAACTGATGGCGGATCTGAATTTCAACTGCCTGTTTGTCTGTGCGTGGGCGAATTCCAAGGTCGCCTGGGACAGTGATGTCCTGCTGCAGAATTCCTCCTACACGGACTATGACAGTGCGAATATGTACGCGAGGTATACGGGAGGTTCCGGGGATGCCCTGAAGGACATCATCGAGACTGCGCATCAGCACGGCATCAAGGTTATCCTGTGGTTCGAGTACGGTTTCATGCACGGAATCGGAGGCGTGAACCTGTCTGATCCGATATTGTCCGAACATCCCGACTGGATAGGTATCGGAAACGATGGCGGATATTCGAACTATAACGGCTCCGACTATTATCTGAACGCCTACAATCCTGACGTCCAGAACTTCATCCTGTCTCTGATGAAGGAGGCAGTCGCGAAATATCCTGATGTGGACGGTGTGCAGGGCGATGACAGGCTCCCTGCCATGCCCCGGAATTCCGGATATGACGATGTGACCAAGGCGATGTACCTCTCTGAAACCGGAGGCACGCCACCGTCAGACTATAATAATCCGTCTTGGGTAAAATGGCGTCTTGGCAAATTGAATTCCTTCGCAGTCAGAATGTATGACGAGATGAAGGCTCTGAAATCAGACCTGATAGTCTGCTCCGCTCCGAACAAATATCCATGGTGCGAGACGAATCTGATGCAGGACTGGCCTCAGTGGATAGCTGACGGCGCTGTGGATTTGCTTACAGTGCAGTTCTATGTATTGAATTCATATCACACCGACATTCGCAATGCGTTGGGATATGTCAGTGCCAATACCGGCAGGAATCTTCTGAATCCTGCCATGATTCTGAACAACGGCGGAAAAATCATGGACCGCGATGTCCTGGAGGCTCAGCTCAGGTTCAACCGTTCCGTCGGAACCTGCGGCGAGTCCCAGTTCTGGTTCGACGGCCTGAAGACAGATTACGTTCAGGAAGTCTTCCGGAAATTCTACGCCGCCCCCGCCAAATTTCCCGACTGGCTTTAAGAGGGGAACTCAAAAGGGCACTTTCTTCGTTACGCTTGATTCGAAAATCCTCATTTACGGCAAGTAAACTCCGGTTTTCTCGTCTTCGCAAGCCTTGAAATTCCTCCTTTTGAGTCCCCCTCTAATAGTTGCAATACGGCGATTTGCCGATGTAAAACAGGAGTTCGCAACACTTTGTTGATCTCTGATGTCTTCTGTGAAGTAAATTGGAAGAATGGCAGAGGTGAGCACTGTTGATTTCCGTAAGGAAATTGTAATCTGTGCGAACTCTGCCATTCTTCAAATAAAGAAGTCTGAAACATGAAAAGAATAATCCTGATATTGTCGGCGACAGCCGTATTGTCCTGCGCCTGCTCGCAGAAGCAGGAGAAAACAGAACCTGTCATACCTTCGGACCTTACGATAGAACGCACCGGTTTGAATATTCTGAGACTGCTTTGGACAGCGGAGGGCGAAAGTTATGACGTTACTGCGGTGGAGCGCTCCTTCGAAGGCGGCGGATACGAGCTTCTGACCGAATTGCCGACAGGCGTATGCGTATATCAGGACAGGACCGTGACTGAGGACGGGAACTATTCCTACAGGGTCTATACCGTCAGCGGGGGAGTGCCCGGAGAGTTTGCCGAGGCTTCATACTATTTCGAAAAGCTTCCCGCACCGGCGGACTGCACCTGCGGGATGACTTCCGACGGCCTCCTGATAAGCTGGACCGACTGCTGTGTGGGAGAGGAGGGCTACATCGTCGAGAGAAAATACCGCGACGGTGACTTTGAGACCTGGAAATACTTGGATGCGGACACGGAGCAGGTCACCGACGGGACGGTAACTACCGGCACCTACGGCTACCGCGTGATGGCTTACAGCGGTACGGAGCGTTCCGAGGCCGCGACCTGCAGTTATGAGGCGTTTTCCGCTCCGGAAGTGACTGCCGGGACCCTGCAGACATCCTGGTACATGCTTTCCCTGCCGTTTACGGTGACTGAGGACGGCGGGCGTGAATGCGAGGCCGGAATCTGCTGGTCCGAAACCTCCGATCCGACCGTCGATGACTATGTATACACTTATCCCGAGCCCCTCTCATCCGGCTCCGCCTCCTTCGGCAATGCCGTCGGCCTTTCGCAGGGAAAGACATACTTTCTGCGTGCCTGGGCCCGCAACGAATCCGGCATAGTATATTCCGATGCCGTAAGCGGCAGAATGGATGCGGAACCGGGGCCGTTCACCCCGCAGTGGAGCAGGGTGGATTATCCTGAATTTCCGGAGAACATAGAGTTTTACCGGACCACGACCTCCGTGACCGGACGCAACGTGAATGCCTGGTATCTCAAGGCCGACCTTTCTGCCGGCAACATCGAACTGCGGACTGTCAAGGCCGATGCCCTGACCACACCTTACGATCTGGTGAAAAGCGGATTTTTCGATACGGAAGTCTATGCGATAGTGAACGGGGGCTATTTCGGCGGCACCCAGTCTTACAGCTATGTTCTCGACAGGGGAGTGCAGAAGGCCGCGCAGATTTCCTCTCTCACCCGGACCAAGAGCTATGCAGTGACCCGCGGGGCATTCGGCGTGACCGAAGACGGGACTGCGTCTGTCAGATGGCTTTATTCGACGAAGAATATGGCCTATACGTCTCCTCTGCCGATATATGACGGAGGCCCGCGCCTGACCCCGACGGAGGATTTCCCTTCCGCGAGGGAGGACTGGGATGTCTGGTCGGCCATAGGCGGGGCGCCTGTCATCCTGTATGACGGAAAACTCTGTTTCGACTATCTGACTACGCCGTCAGGGTATTACAAGTCGAATTACGAACTGCTTCAGAGCGACATTTTCGGCCCTTCAGTCCGTCCTCCGCGCACAGCTATAGGCCGCACTGCCAACGGTGAAATCATCATCATGACAGTGGACGGCAGGGGAGCGGGCGGCAGCCAGGGCGTGACACTGGACGAACTGGCCCGGCTGATGAAAGGCGTAGGCTGCACAGAAGCCCTGAATCTCGACGGAGGCGGTTCCACCGCCCTTTGCGTGACTGACGATGCTGTCTTAGTGAATTCTCCGTCCGACGGCTCGGAGCGCAGGGTTCTCTCCTTCGTCGCTCTCGTCGCCAAGTGACAGTAGAGGGATTCGCTACAAAACCACTGTTACATTCTCCATCCTTATCCCTCTCGACCCCTTGATGAGCACGGTACTGCCGGAAAGCGGATGCTCCGAAAGGTAGTCCGCAAGAGCCTGTGAGGTCGGGAACAGTATGATGCAGCCGTCAGAGGCGCTTTTTGTCCCGGACCGGCTGCCGTCACGCTTCACGTCTTCTCCGGATATCAGTCCGAGTTTTTCCGCAGCCTTTCGGAATTCGTCTCCTACAAGATATGCATGCTCTACCTCCATCCGATGAAGCAGTTCCAGGACTTTCTCGTGCTCCGCTATGGATTCGGTGCCAAGTTCGAGCATATCGCCGAGCATGACCGTCTTGTGCTCTGCCGAGGTCGAGGCAAAATTCTCGAGGGCGGCGGCCATACTCGTGGGATTCGCATTGTAGGCGTCGATGATGAGGGTATTCCTGCCCGTATGCACTAACTGAGAGCGGTTGTTGACGGGAGTATAGGCTTCTATGGCTTTTGCCGCATCGGTGTGCGGAATCCCGAAATATTGTCCTACGGCCATTGCCGCCATGACATTGGCGGCGTTATAGCTTCCTATGAGGCGGGTGTCTATTTCGAGGTTCTCGTCTTTCAGCAGAATGCGCAGGTAAGGATGGGCAGGGTCTGCGGTCAGTATTTCTGCTCCCTGATGGTGCAGCCCGTACGGGATGGTCTGCAGGTCCGGACGTTCCGACGCCATTTCGCGGAGTACCGGGTCGTCCGCATTCAGAAAGACCTTGTCAGCCGTTCTCTGGATATAGTCGTAAAGTTCTCCCTTGGCTTTCTTTACTCCTTCGAAACTGCCGAAGCCGAGAAGATGCCCTTTCCCGACGTTGGTTATGAGCCCGAAATTCGGAAGACAGACTGAAACCAGTTCCTTGATGTCCCCCGGGTGGCTTGCTCCCATTTCTATGACGGCCATTTCGGTATTTCCGTCTATTTTCAGGAGGGAAAGCGGCACTCCGATGCTGTTGTTCAGATTCCCCTCGGTCGCTGTCACACGATAGCGTACGGAGAGGACTGCCTTTATCAGTTCCTTGGTCGTGGTCTTCCCGTTGGTCCCGGTCAGCCCTATGACAGTCAGCGGTTTGCCGTTCACGAATGTGGTGGAGCGGTGCCATCTGGCAAGTTCCTGGAGGGTCCGGAGGGTATCCTCTACGGGAATGAACCGGGACGCTTTGTCTCTGTCCATCGCCGGCAGGGCTGCCGCGGCTTCCGATTTGCTGTCAATGACTGCGTATGCCGCACCTGATTCGATGGCTGCCGCGGCGTAGGCGTTGCCGTCGAAATTTTCCCCTTTGAGGGCGAAGAATAGTTCTCCTCCGCTTATCTTTCTGCTGTCGGTGGCGACGCCGCTGCAGCTTTTGAAAATCTTGTAAAGTTCCTGTATGTTCATAATATCGATGTCATTTTACTCCGGTGCTGCCGAATCCCCCTGCGCCGCGCTCCGTCTCGTCCAAACTTTCCGTTTCCTCCCATTCCACGTGTTCATATCTGGCCACGACCATCTGGGCTATCCTTTCGCCCGGGTTGACTGTGAAAGCGGTATCCGAGAGATTGACCAGAATCACCTTTATTTCACCACGGTAGTCGGCATCGATGGTCCCGGGAGTATTCAGGACAGTGATTCCGTGCTTTGCCGCCAGTCCGCTCCTCGGCCTTATCTGGGCTTCGGTGCCTTTCGGCAGGGCTATCGAAAGTCCGGTGGGAATCATTGCCCTGCAGAGAGGTGCGAGAACTACCGGTTCGCTGATGTCGGCTTTCAGGTCCATTCCGGCAGACATTTCGGTGGCGTATGCCGGCGAGGGATAACGGGATTTGTTCAGTATCTGTATTTTCATGTCGTATAACGTTGCTCTATGAATTTATGCCGTCGTCACTGCGGATTCCGATGAATCTTCGGATTCCTCCTGAATCCAATTACATTTGTGAGGCGTCCCTGTTAAAATTTCCGTGTCAGGCAGCCGTCGATGAGGGCGTACTTTCTTCCGCAGCTGCATTCAAGTCCGGCATCGAGCCGCTTCCCGCATTCGCACACCCAGCCTATCTGCCGGGCAGGCACTCCGGCGACCAGGGCAAAGTCCTTCACATCCGAAGCCACTACCGCTCCGGCCGCCACCATGGCGCTTTTGCCTATGGTATGGCCGCAGACTACCGTGCAGTTCGCTCCCAGGGAGGCTCCTTCCCTGACCAGTGTCCTGACATACTGTCCGTGAACGGGGAAATGGGCGCGCGGTGTCAGGACGTTGGTGAAGACGCAGGACGGGCCGCAGAATACGTTGTCTTCAAGTTCCACCCCGTCGTAGACCGAGACGTTGTTCTGAATCCGGACTCCGTCGCCGATACGGACATTGCAGCCGATATTCACGTTCTGTCCGAGCGAGCAATTCTTCCCGATAACAGAATGTCCCTGTACGTGGCAGAAATGCCAGATTTTGGTTCCCTCACCGATTTCAGCCCCCTCATCCACATAACTGGATTCGTGTATGAAATATTTCCTTTCTTCCATAATATTTTTCTATTCTACAGATCCCTCGACTACACTTGGGATGACATGCAGGGCGATGCACAGAGGCGGTGACGGCGAGCACTGTTGACCCTCGGAGAGGGTTGTAGTCTGTGCGAGCCGCGCCGCCTCTATGTATCATCCTACGACGACATTCCGAAAAATTCCAGGACATTGCCTATTATATAATCCTGAATGTCGGCCGTCAGCTCCGTATGCATAGGCAGGGACAAAACCGAGTCCGCGCATTCCTGAGCGCAGACAAGCGGACCCGCTGCACGGGCGATGCCCTTGAACGCTTCCTGTGCCTGAAGCGGAAGCGGGTAGTATATCATGGACGGGATTCCACGCTTTTCGAGCCGGTCTTTCAGCCCGTCGCGCCGTCCTCCCTTGATTTTCAGGGTGTACTGGTGGTAGACGTGCGTGCTGAAGGGCATTTCTGCCGGAGTCTCGAAAAACCTGCCGTCAGGATCGGCCTGCAGGAACTTTTCCGTGTAATAACGGGCGGCACGCCGCCGGGCCCCGGAATATTCGTCCAAATGTTTCAGTTTCACATTTAGTACGGCAGCCTGGATGGTATCCAATCTGGAATTGCAGCCTATGACGGCGTGATGGTACTTTATTTTCTGACCGTGATTGGCTGTCATCGAGATTTTTTCGGAAAGCGCCTCATCGCTGCAGAATATGGCCCCTCCGTCACCGTAACAGCCGAGATTTTTCGAAGGGAAAAAGGAGGTGCAGCCTATGGTGCCGACGGTACCGGCCTTTTTCCTGCTTCCGTCCCTGAAAATGCAGTCGGCTCCGAGAGACTGCGCGTTGTCTTCTATGACATACAGCCCGTGATCGCGTGCCAGGTCCATGATAGGCTCCATATCGCAGCTCTGCCCGAAAAGATGCACCGGAATTATGGCTTTGGTCTTGTGGGTCAGGGCATTGAGTATCTCGTCAGCCTCGACATTGAAACTGCGCGGATTTACATCCACCATTACCGGAACCAGCCCGAGAAGGGCGATGACTTCGGCAGAGGCCACGTATGTGAAGGCAGGAACTATCACTTCGTCTCCGGGCTTCAGCCCGAGTGCCATGAGGGCTATCTGCAGGGCATCGGTGCCGTTGCCGCAGGCGGTGACATGAGTCCCGCCGAGGTATGTCCCCAGATTTTTGCGGAATTCCTGTACAGGTTTCCCGTTTATGAAGGCGGAACTGTCTATTACCGATTGGATTCCGGCATCGATTTCGGGCTTTATCCGTTCGTACTGGCCTTTCAGGTCCACCATATTCATCTTCCTGTCCATGGGCAAGTCAGTATTTTACGTCATCCCAGCCGAACGGATGGCGGGCCAGCGGCTTGAGTGCCATCGGATGGAAATCACCGCCTTCGAGACCGGCCGGTACGGCAGTCCTTATATCTTCGACTATGCGTATGCAGTTCAGTGATTCCTCTATGCGGAAGCCCCGGCCTGCGAGAATCTCTTCGTAGCTGCGCGTGTGGAGTTCCGTAAAGCCCTGGCTGAATTCGAATTCTTCCCCGTCGATATTCAGTGTTCTGTAAGTGCGTTTTTCGCCCTGGACGGCATTGGGCGGCAGGCAGTCTGCGTTTATGCTCAGGAAATATTTTACAGAAGCCTTTTCCAGCTCGAGCCGTCCTGCGACCCTGTCGAAAGCCGAAATATGCACGATGTTTTCCTGTACAGGACCGAAAATCCACTGCAGCATATCGTAGAAATGCACTCCGATGTTCGTGGCGATGCCCCCGCTCTTGTGGTTGTCGCCCTTCCAGGAGGCATAGTACCATTTCCCGCGCGAGGTGATGTATGTCAGTTCTATTTCATGCTTTCTGCCGCACGGATTTTCATCGATTTTCTTTTTCAGTGCGGCTATGCGGTCGTGGAGGCGCAGCTGCAGGATGTTGTACACCTGATGCCCGGTTTCCTTTTCGAGACTCATAATCTCCTCGATGTCGGCCGGATGCAGGGCTGCCGGCTTTTCACAGATGACATTCATTCCGTTTTTCAGCCCGTAACGGCAATATGGAATATGTGTGTGGTTCGGCGTGCAGATGACGAGCCAGTCCGCCTGGTTCCCGGTACCTTTTGCCCGGTCCAGAAAGGCTTCGAACTGTTCCTGCTCGGTGAAGAACTCGCAGTCCGGAAATGATGCGTCGAGCCGTCCCACGCTGTCGAAACGGTCGTATGCGGCCACGACCCTGTTCCATGTATCGGCTATCGCCTTGAGATGTCTCGGAGCAATGTATCCCGCCACTCCGACTATCGCGAAATTTGCCATAAATCCTGTTTTAAATAATCCCTGACAATATCCCTGTCTATAACAATACTTCTGTCTATGACAATACCTCCGTTTATGACAATGTCCCTGTCTATGACAATGCCTATAGCCTCCCGTCGATGATTTCCCTCGGCAATATCCCCTTGACGTCATAAATCACGTGGACCGGTTTGAGCAACGCGTCCATATCCACTTCGTGTCTTCTGAACTGTCCGTGGGCTACCGCCACAATCGCGGCATCGAACTTTTCGTCCGGAAGTTCGTTCACGATGTCTATCCCGTACACCTCCTTCACCGTCTCACGGCTCGCCCATGGGTCGTAAACGGTGAGATTGGCGTTGTATTCGAGGAGAGAGCGGTAGATGTCTATGATTTTGGTATTGCGCACGTCCGGGCAGTTCTCCTTGAAGGTGAAGCCCATGATTATGATTCTGGAATTCAGTATCTGAATGCCTTTTTTCAGCATCAGTTTGATGGTCTGGTTGGCGACGTAAGCTCCCATACTGTCGTTGACCCGGCGCCCGGCAAGGATGATTTCCGGATTGTAGCCTAATCTCTGTGCGCACTGGGCCAGATAATACGGGTCGACGGAAATGCAGTGTCCGCCGACGAGGCCCGGGTTCATCTTTATGAAATTCCATTTCGTGGCGGCCGCTTCCAGAACTTCGAGGGTGTCTATGCCCATCAGCGAGAATATTTTTGAAAGCTCGTTGACGAAGGCTATGTTTATGTCTCTCTGGCTGTTTTCTATCACTTTCGCAGCTTCCGCCACCTTTATGGACGAGGCCCTGCAGGTACCGTTTTCCAATACTCCGGAGTAGACCGAATCTATGAATTCCGCCGCTTCGGGCGTGGAGCCGGAGGTGATTTTCCTGATATTCTCGACAGTGTGCTCCCTGTCTCCGGGGTTTACCCGTTCGGGAGAATATCCTGCAAAAAAGTCGATATTGAATTTCAGTCCCGATACTTCCTCTATCAGCGGGATGCATTCGTCCTCAGTCACTCCCGGGTATACAGTGGATTCGTAAACCACGACATCGCCCTTGTCTATGACAGAGCCAACGGTCCTGCTTGCTTCCCTGAGAGGGGAGAGGTCGGGATTATGGTTTATGTCCACCGGGGTAGGGACTGCCACGACATAGAAATTGCAGCCTTTTATGTCTTCAGTGTCCGAGGTGAATTTCAGTCCGTTTTCCCTTATGGCTTCTCCGAGCCTGGTGTCGTCTACTTCCAAAGTGCAGTCATGCCCCTGCCTTAGCGATTCCACCCGCCGTGGGTTCATATCGTACCCTGTGACGGCATATTTTGTGGAGAACAGTCTGGCGAGAGGCAGCCCGACATAGCCGAGTCCGATTACGGCGATTCTTATGTTCTGCAGTGTAGTCATTTCATTTTCTTCATAATCCATCTGGCGGCGAAACCGCAGGCAAGTCCGAAGAGTGTTCCCATGATGATGCCGACAGTGACATCTCCAAGATAATGTTTGCCGACGAATATCCTGCTGATGCTAACCATAACTGCCCAGAAGAAAATCCAGGCAGTGTACCCCCTGTATTTCAGACGCTTGTCGTTACGGAATGCCATGGAGGAACTGACGGCGAAACCGAAAGAGTTCGATGCATGTCCGGAGAAGAATCCGTAGAGGCCTCCCTTGCCTTCGAGGACGCGCACTCCGCTGGCTATCATGAATTCATCATGGCTGGGTCTGAGCCTGGCAATGCCGTCCTTGAACAGATTCGCCACCTGGTCGCACAGGAGGAATGTCAGGGCTATCGATGCGATGGCTATCAGAGCCTTTTTCCATCCGAGCCGGAAAAACAGGAATACTGCTACTGCCGCGTACATCGGTATCCATACCGGAATCTTCGAGAAAAAGACCATCACCGCGTCCGTGAAGCCGCAGTGGAAACTGTTTATCAGCAGTGTCGCCTGCTGATCCCATTCGTGTATTTCCTGCCAGAATAAGAGATTCATTTGTTTTCTTCGTGTAATGTTTTCCAGATCAGGTCCTTGAGCTGTTGTATGTTTTCACCGGTCATCGACGAGAAGAAGATGTGAGGAACATTGTCCGGCAGGCGGGCTTCCATCTCGGACTTCATCTTTTCATCGAGCATATCGGCCTTGGATATGGCCAGAATCCGTCCTTTCACCAAAAGTTCTGGATTGTACTCTTTCAGCTCGTTCAGAAGAATCCCGTATTCCTTTTCCACGTCCTGGCTGTCCGCAGGCACGAGGAAAAGCAGGATGGAATTCCTTTCGATATGCCTGAGGAACCGCAGTCCGATACCTTTCCCCAGATGCGCACCTTCGATGATTCCAGGTATGTCCGCCATCACGAAAGACTGGTCCTCGAAATACCTCACGATGCCGAGGTTGGGTTCCAGTGTGGTGAAGGGGTAGTCGGCGATTTTCGGCCTGGCTGCCGACACTGTGGAAAGCAATGTGGATTTTCCGGCATTGGGAAAGCCTACGAGTCCTACGTCGGCCAGGATTTTGAGCTCCAGTATGAACCATCCTTCCGTTCCCGGTTCTCCGGGCTGGGCATAGCGCGGGGTCTGGTTCGTGGCAGACTTGAAGTTGTTGTTCCCTAGTCCTCCTCTTCCTCCCTTGACCAGGATTCTTTCCTCCCACGGCTCCATCAGTTCGAAAAGGACCTCCCCCGTCTCTGCATCCTTGGCTACCGTGCCGACAGGAACGTCCAGCCAGACGTCTTCCCCGTCCTTGCCCTTGCACAACTGCCCGCTTCCCGCCCCGCCAGGTTCAGCCTTGATGTGCTTCCTGTATTTCAGGTGGATAAGTGTCCAGAACTGCGGATTCGCCCGCAGGATTACATGCCCTCCTCGGCCGCCGTCCCCTCCGTCCGGCCCGCCCTTCGGAATGTATTTCGCCCGCCGGAGATGCGTCGACCCCGCACCTCCTGCCCCGGAGGCGCAGAATATCTTCACATAGTCTATGAAATTCGAATCTGCCATATCTGATAGCGCATATCCTGCAAAGATAGGGATTCTTTTGATGTGCCGGTACGGTATTGGGGAAATATTTGAAAAGGCAGAGTCAACGCGCAAGTGCAACACGAAGTAAAATTACGACAAAAGTTTTAAAAACTTGTCTTTAGGGGGGGTGGAAAAGTTCAGTTCCCGGTGTCCTGCCAGACGTTCAACTGCCTTCAGTTGGCTTAACGAAAAGACAAACCGTCAAAGAACTTTTATGATTTTTTACAGGACACTAATGATTATTTACAAAAAAACTTATCGCTTTCTGTAAAAATAAATCTTTGTCATTGAAAATATTTTTCTTTGTTTGAATTACTCGAATATCAGGATCTACACCTTTCTTAAAGTAATCCCCGCTCATACCTGCCACGCTGTAATAGCGTTCCCCGGTAAAAACGACCATCTTATTGCTCGGAAGCGGTATGACATTGATGTTGCCGCAGATCCCGGCTGTATTCTCACCTACAAGGCAGGCCATACCGTTATATTTGACATAATCAAGGAATTCTTCCTGATTGCTTATGACCGATGAATTTATGAGAAAAACGATATTGGTATTACAGTCTTTTCGGGACTTGCGATGCTTCCTGCCTGAATCAGGAACTTCGTTATTCGTATTCAAAAAGGACACCTCCGGAATAAATGTGACAGGCCGCTTTTCATAAAATTCCACACCATTCCATAGAAGAGGCATGATATATCTTATCAGGAACGTTGATGAAAATCTTAAATCAATGATTACAGGAGATCCCTGGGCGTGCTGTTCCAGCATCGTCTTTATTTCATCCAATCCGGATATGCCTGGATTGAGATACAAAATGCTGTCATTTATATACCTGGACTTGTTTCTATTCAGCAGATTCTCATATGACGTATATAATCTATAGTAATATGATTCAGCCTCAATCATCCTGACATTCATATCGAGTTTTCTACCGGCACGCCTTATCCGGCAACCGGCAACACTGTCTTGCGCATTAAAGGCATACGCCTCCGCTTCCGGCACTTTACTATGCCGTGAGCCAGACCGTAGGGATGTAAAATATTTTACTATATTCATTGAGCGGTTTCCGTTCAATGAAAGAAGAATATCACCTTTTTGCAACTCAGGGACATACGGCTCTGCCACTACAGCTTTCTTATTAACAAGTTTTATCCGTGCAGGGAAGAAGTATCGGTAGTTGTCGGAAAAATTCATGTATGAAATATGGGCATCATTGATTTCCGACATCAGTTGTCTCAAGGCTTCATATTTACCTGACTGGGAAACCAGTGCTTTACGAAATGCGAGACGAAGTTTGCTATTCCAGTCAATATTCTGCCCCTGCAGGTATGGAGAAAAGTATTTTATGACATTCCAGGCTGTGATTATATCCGCTATTTCCGAAACAGTTTCGTCCTGTCTCAGTGCGACTATATCCTTTTCACTCCATAAGGCAGGACTATAATGTCCGCACATTGGGTATGTATGGCTGTCATCAGACCACAGAAGCATCGGAATATGTGCATATTGCCCACCAGAAAGCCGAATGCTGCAATACGGCCGGATTCCCTTGTCTTCATAAAGTTTGTTCTTCAGTGACACATGAAGACCGTCACTCGCTTCTCCATATTTATGAGTAATTTCATTCAAGATATGGAACGAATTTTCCTGAGCAGACAGATTTCCGAAATCCACCGAAGCAATACGGTTCCCCTCACTGTCCTCTATCCTCATATAATCAATGACGCACTCTCCTTCTCCTATTAGATATAGTCCCCAGAAAAGGTTTTCATAAGAATCTGTATCAATTCCAACAGAATACGATATTTCTTTCCAACCCGTACCAGCCTTGAAAACCTTCTTCTCGTTTTGGGCAAGCTGTGTCAAGTAATCTATCGGATCTGCCGTATTGTAGGTATCCAGGACTATTCCATAATATGACAGGTAACTTTCATCCACAGGAACTGATTTCACCCTGAACACCACCCTGAGCGTATCATTCTTGGGCACTATCGGCAAATATCCCAACGCTGCAAAGCGATTCAGGCTATAAGAATCATTCTCCCTGTTCACACGCTTGCTGGAATATTTATTGCTGAATATCGATAATTCAACTCCTGCATGCTGCCAGTAAACCGGGTTCATCGCATCATGACTGTCTGCATAATACGAATCCATCTGAGCAGACTTTTCACCCTTGTCAATCTCGAACATCGGAATAATACCGGAATAAATAGATTCCAATGTGGAGTAAAATTCCTCATCTGTCCTGCACTCAAGAATTTTATCGGCTCCGTATAAACACAAAGCGTCCCAATCCATATTCCTTGCTTCATCTGACGGCATAAACCATCTTACTGTACCATATATTTCAGCAAAGTCTTGTAAATAAGCTATTTTTCTTTTATGGATATCATTTTTAGCACTCGCACAAACCAATAGAGGTATAAATAAACCAATTATCAAACATTCAAGTCTATTCATAACAATAACAAAAATAAATTGTTGCGACCATTAATAAATGGATTTCTAATATAAAGAAAATTATGTAAATGGCGGTGATTTATATAATAACACAGAGGTTGTTTTAGATCCGTGATACGAAAATAAGGTCTATTATATTGAATATGAGTATGATGATAATTAGAAGTGGATTAAACAGATAGTATATGAAGGTGAAATGAAAGAGCCGTATACGATTTCTGATCGTACCATTGTATATTAGCATTAAGATACATTAATAAGTAATCTGTGGAGCTGTGACGTGAGTTGCCGCTCTCCGCTTTGGGCGGAGGGTCTATGAACGGCGGAACCTGACACTGTTCCGCAGCAGGGGTATATAATACAGTACAAGGGAGTATTTGATTCTATTGCTACCTATATTGAGAGTGATAACGGCAAGGAGCAGGTGGAGGGCTTCAGAGAGGAAGCTCTCACAGAATAAAAGAGAGGGATATTTCGGGGTAAGGACGGAGTCGGATTATGCTCAGATGCAGATGGATATGCTGGAGAGGCAGTTCCGCAATTGAAAATGCCTCCCGGAATGCTGCCTTGCGGCTTGCTCCGGGAGGCTCGTTTGTCTCTGCTGCGCTGACGGTTCAGAATCTGTCCATCAGACCGAAAATCTTGCTGCGGACTTCTTCGATGGTTCCGGTGCCGTCGATCTCATTGTACTTTCCGGTATTGCGGTAGTAGCCTGTAAGCGGCTCCGTCTTTTCATGATAGGTGGCAATCCTGTTTGAAATAGTCTCGTCACTGGCATCGTCGGCACGGCCTTCGATGGATGCCCGGTGCTTGATTCGTTCCCTGATCATTCCGTCTGGAATCATGATGGACACTACGGCTGTCACTTCCTCTGATGTCTTGGCCAGCATCCTGTCGAGGGCGGCAGCCTGCTCTGTCGTACGCGGGAAGCCGTCCAAAAGGAACCCTTCCACGCCTTTGACTGTCTTGAATTCTGATTCTATCATACCCTCCACGATTTCGTCAGGGACGAGTGCTCCGGCATCGATGAGCGATTTTGCCTTCAGACCGAGTTCGCTTCCTGCCGCAATTTCCTTCCGGAGAAGTTCCCCTGTGGAAATATGACGGAGATTGTATTTTTCAACCATTGCTGCAGCCTGGGTGCCTTTCCCTGCTCCCGGAGGCCCGAAAAGAATAAAATATTTCATTTTCCAATGTTGTTTTATTGTTTTTTTACAGTTTTTAACCCGAAACCGGAATACAGGCTCAGTCTTGTCCGCTATTCTTCGTCGAGAATGTATATGTCCTTCAGATTACGTCCCAATTCGTTGTAATCGAGTCCGAATCCCACTATGAAATCGTTCGGGATTTCCAACCCAACATATTCCGGGTGCAAGTCTTTCCGGCAGGCATCCGGCTTCAGAAGCATGGTGCATATATAGGATTTGGCGGCTCCTTTCTCTGCCAGTATCTTCTGCAGTTCCACTATCGTGTTGCCGGAATCCACTATGTCTTCCACTATGATGACTCTTTTCCCGGTAATGTCTGCCGTAAGTCCCATCAACTGGCGAACCTCGCCCGTGCTTTGCGTGCCTGTATACGAACTGAGCTTCGTGGAGACTATCTCGCAGTTGAAGGCCAGCCTTTTCATCAGTTCTGCAGTAAACAGTATGGACCCGTTGAGTACGCACAGCAGTACGGGGATGTCGGTGCAATCCTTGAAGTCTGCGTTTATCCTTTCAGCGACCCTGTCTATCGCTTTCTGGATATCATCGTACGGTATAAAAGTCCTGAAAGTCTTGTCATACAGTCTGACCCGGTTCATAGCAAAAAGTTTTTGAGAAAGGATTTGCAAAAATAAGAAACTGTTTTGAATTTTTTCAACAATTCCTTTTGTAAGAAAAGTAAAAAAATCATTTCAGTCCTGACTGAAACAACATTTTTTCCGCACATTCGGTCTACATTCGGCCGACAAAACCTTTTTTATGAAAAAACTGACAGCACTGGCGGTGTCGGCATTGATGTTTGCGGGAATTGCTGCAGCCGGAAATTCCGAAGATGATTTTATGTCGGCAGTAATCAGACTTGCCGGATATTCGAGTGTCGAAGAACTTGATGAGGACGAGGTGGAGCGATATGCAGCCCTGAAGAATTCTCCGCTGCCACTGAATTTCGCTTCCAGAAGCAGACTCCTTTCTTCGGGCCTGCTCTCGGTCTATCAGGTCGCCGTCCTTCTGGATTATCGGGAACTCACGGGAGACATATTGTCTCTGGAAGAACTTTCCGCATTGGACGGATTCGGATACGGATTCGTTTCGGCTCTCAGATATTTCATTACACTTGATTCCGCATCGCCGCCCGGACGGTCTTCGGCGTCGGGGCAGGATGTCGTCAGACACTCGGTTACGCTGAAATCCGGAGTGAGGAATGTCGGGAATACATTGGCGCCGCAAGGCACTTATTCGATGAAGTACCGTTTGACGACGGGGGAGTGTTTCGATGCCGGCATTGCCTTGCGTAGTTCTTATCAGGCAGAACATTTCCCTCCGGAAACATATTCGTTTTTCGCAGCCTGCCGCGGCCGGCGTATTCCTTTCAGCGTAGTCGCCGGTGATTATACTTTGCGTTTCGGGCAGGGGCTTGCCCTGTGGTCAGGCTTTTCTATGAGCGGAGCTTCATCTCCGGATGCCTTTTCGAAACGTCCTTACGGCATCTCACCGTATAATTCCTATTCGGGAGACGGGACTTTCCGCGGAATAGCGGCCGATATGACAGCGGGCAGGTTCAGCTTTTCCGCTTTCGTTTCCGGGCTCGGACTCAGAGAACTGATGTCCGGGGAGGAAGACGGACTTTCCGGGATTCTGTGCGGTGCAAATATAGGCTGGTACGGTATGCACGGGCAGGCATCTGTCACAGGATATGCCGTTGCCGATACAACTCCCTCTGCCCGTGAAACCTTTTCTGCCTCCGTTTGCTCTGCCGATATCCGCTATTCGCTCCAAGGACTGGATTTGTTTTCCGAGGCGGCGTTCGATATGAAAACCCTTAATCCGGCTGCCCTGGCCGGAGCCAGGGGCAACGTCGGCGAGAACTGGCGGATGGCTCTGCTGGTCCGGTATTATCCTGCCGGGTTCTCTCCTGCATATTCAGGGGCAGTCCGCAGCGGTACCCGCTGCAGCAACGAGCATGGTGTTTCTCTGGCTGCCGCGCATTCTTCCGGAAAATGGATCGATATAGCCGGAAAAACAGGATTCGGCTCATCCGAAAAACGTTTCAACGGCAATATTTCCATTGATGCAGCGTATTCTCCCGAGCCGAAATATGGGGTGGATACTTCTTCGTTTCAGGTCAGGCTGCTGCTGTCAGAAACAGTCAGGATATCTCCTTGCTTCAGCCTGTCTTTCAGATTTTCCGAACGGTATCGTTCTTATGGACAGCCTTTCAGAATCGACGTGAGGACTGATTTCAGACTGAATTTTCTGAAATGGAGTTTAAATGTGCGTGCGAATCTGCTTCACTGCGAGGATTTTTCTTCTCTGGCTTATGCGGAGGGAGGATACAGGACTGACGTGCTTTCGGTATGGCTCAGGACAGGGGCGTTTTTCGTGGATAACTGGGATGACAGGATATATGCATACGAGAGAGATGCTCCGGGGAATTTCAATTCTCCGGCATATTACGGCAGGGGATATTGGGTCGCATTGACTTCCGGATGGAAAATTTCACGGAGTTTCAAACTGTATTTCAGAGGCCTGTTTCAGGATTATCCCTGGCTCCGCCCCTCAGAAACGGAGAGAAAACCGCCGAAAATCGAACTAAAACTGCAGCTTGTTATGGATTTCTGAGGTTATGCCGGAAATTTTTTTGCCGTATATTGAAACAATTCCAGTATCGGGACGTATAATATTTATGCAAACATCCAATGGGGCTGTTCTGGTTTTGACAGCATAAGACATTGGACGGTAAGCACGCCGGGCGTCGGAGGTTTGCCCGTAAATCTCAGCTTCCGAACAATTAGTTGGCAACAACTCTTATGCACTCGCTGCGTAGTCTACCAAGTAGTCTCGCTTAATCGCCGGTCGCCAAGGCTGCGATCGCGACGGGTATCCCTCCGGGCTTTAGGCCGGTTATGTCCGGAATATGGGGTATCATCCAAACCGGATGCGCGGGAGGACTCCTTTAAATCCCGTCAAGACATAGAGGATAAGCCGTCATTAGCCTGTCTTTCGGCAGATGCCGGTCGAAAATCATAGAAAGAATAAGCGTGTAGAAAGCTGCCTGGTGCTATGTTTGGACGGCGGTTCGAGTCCGCCCAGCTCCACAGAGTCGGTATTCCGTATTTGCCGACTGAGCCATAAACAAAAAATCCTGAAGTCATCGGACTTCAGGATTTTTCGTTTTGATTTGCCCTTTCGGGTGGTGGGAGCAGAGGGAGTCGAACCCCCGACCCTCTGCTTGTAAGGCAGACGCTCTGAACCAACTGAGCTATGCTCCCGATAATGGTAATGATTTGTTAAAGAACTTTTTGTGCTCCCTCAGGGGCTCGAACCCTGGACCCCAACATTAAGAGTGTCGTGCTCTACCAACTGAGCTAAGGAAGCAGATTTTCAAATGGTCTTACGAACCTCTTTGTGATCCGTTTGGGATTCGAACCCAAGACCCCAACATTAAAAGTGTTGTGCTCTACCAGCTGAGCTAACGAATCTTTCCAACCTCATCGGAAAAATGCTTTTCCGAATTGGGATTGCAAAGGTATGCGTTTGTCATCAATAATCCAAATAAATCTTGTAAAAAATCAAAAAAATAATCGTAGCCAGCGTTTATAATGTCTAGCAAGTTCATAGCCATTATAAACAAACAGCCGCCGCATCCCTCGGATGCAGCGGCTTGAATGAGCGGAAAACGAGATTTCGTCGCTGTGCTCCGACATCTCGAACCCCCCTCGCCGGGGAGGCGCTTTCAAGCGGACCGTTGTAGGGCTGACGCCCTTGTCGCCCTTTCATTTCAAGCCATTGAAAGCAAGCTTTCTGTCTTGAAATGAAAGACCGCCATAGCCTGCGGCTACAGCGGTCTGCTTGAGCGGAAAACGAGATTCGAACTCGCGACCCTCAGCTTG
>CALVBH010000090.1 GCA_944325765.1 uncultured Bacteroidales bacterium | reverse complement strand
CGGCTCTCACGGCCCAGGTTCTCGTATGCTCCGCGCGTGCGACTTTCAGGCAGAAAAGCGGGTGCTATACCCTGATCGAGATTCCGGTCATCGATCTGCTTCCGGGAGACAGGGAGCAGTGGATCGGAAAGTTGGTGTAGTCTGACGATACGATACAATTCCACCCGGTCAGTCAACTGAATTTTAACTGCAATCGAAACCTGTATGGACTCGATTGCAGTTCTAAAGCCTCTGGATTTCCTCCTCCGAAAGCCCTGTCAGTTCGGAAATCAGACTGATCTCGAGCCCTTTTGTCTTCATGGTTCTGGCAACATCAGTCTTTCCTTCTGCACGACCCTCGACACGACCTCTCGCCTCACCTTCGGCTATACCTTCGGCCCTGCCTTCTGTCTTGGCAGTATAGATAATGTTGTCATAATCCCGTTCGGTAATCATATCGTGTTCGTATTTGAGTTTCTCCTCCGGTGTGAACTTCGCTATCTCGCACGCCTCGAACAGCCTCTCGAACGCCTTGACCTGCAACTCTTCCGGAAGCCTGTCCAGTGTCCCCATGTGCTTCAGCGAATAGCACCACTTGTCAACCAGACTCCCGCACTCGTGCAGTTCCTTGTCGAAGCGGTGCAACTCTACAAAAGTAAGAAAAATTGTCTCATCTACGACTTCCCGGCTGACTTTTTCCCTGAACGTATATTCCGATACATACCTGTCACTCCATATATTTCCGTCGCTCCTGTCGAACTTCGGCACGTCGGTATTCAGCAGACCGATGATAATCCGACCGTAAACCTAAGGACTCTCAACGGAAAAACCTTTCTGAAAAATAAAAATGTTCTGAAGTTTTTTCTTTTTTATACTTTTTTCTTTTTCTGATGGTCAACCGCCCTTTATTTATTCATACCCATTTCTCATCCACACCTCCGAATCATTCCTAGCAATGGCATCCGGGAGAGCAATGAGGGCGATGGGGAGAGGCGGTGACGCTCGCACAGGAATACAACCCCCTTTCGGGGGTCAACAGTGCTCGCCGTCACCGCCTCGGAGCACATCAGATTGACACGAAAGAGGGTACGATCAGGAGGACAAAAAAGGGTGCCCGGAAATCTTGAGCACCCCGTGAATCAGAATGATAATAACCACAAATCGCCTGTGATGGCTGTATATGCATCTGCCTATTTCCAGGCTATGTCGACGCTGTAGGCAGTGATGCCGGAAGCTACGGAAGTTTCCGTTACGCCGTTGTATCCCCAGTAACGGGTCTGGTAGAGCATGAAAATCGTATAGTCCGTACCGGCCTTGACCTCTGCTACCGAATATGCCGAATCAGCAGAAGGAACAGCAGTCTTCAGCGTCTCGAACAGAGAATTCGACACAGTGCCGATGATGATGTTCTTTACATTGGCAGTCTTCATCTGTCCCAGGACATTTGACGTGAAGGCATTTATCTGCTCCTGCGTATCGAATCGGCAGGAATAGAAAGGAACCGAAACAGTAACATCATTCGAATTAGTAATGTTACCTTCTGCATCAAGATTCTTCACAGTACCTCCAAGATCTGCGTCCAAGCCATTAACATAGCAGTCAGACGTTATCTGATACCCGGCAATATTAGCAGACGGCGTATTGAAAATGATTGAAGATACATCAAAATCTGCCGTACTGTTCTGAGAATGTACGACAAATGCAGAAAACTTTTTCGTATTCTGCATCATCTTGGCGATGTCAGATACGCCTGCCTGATCTGTTCTGTCAAGGAGAACAATGGTTTTCCCGTCAGACAATGTATTCTTTATATAATTTTCTATTGTTTCCGTATTTGAAGATGACAGGAGAGTGGCATCCGTCAAAGTGCTGACAAACTGAATCTTTGCTGAAGTCTGGGTAGATGGCTTGCCTTTATCCGGTGAACCATCTGACTTGTCTGAACAACCTGTAAAGACTATAGCCGACAATACCATCAAAGCACCTGCAAAATATTTAGTTACTTGCATAATCCATTCCTCCATTATTTATTCAAAGTTACGACCACTTTAATGGCATGATGATCAGAAAGAACACCCGCATTCACATTTTCAGCACTTTCTACCGTCCATTTTCCCTTCGGGAAACCGAAACAATGATCAAGGTTCAAATTCTGCTCCCATATCCAGTCGCCTACCTCAATAATCGGAGCCATAGGGGTACCGGAAGATTCATTCATATCGCCTAACAGAAGGGCAGGATACGGAGGATTGCCCAAAGAAGCGAATTCTACAACCTCCTGACACTGACGTATCTTGCCATCCCAAAAAATAAGGTGATCAAGATGAGCACAGGCAACACGGACAATCACGTTTTCAGTTTCGGAAGTAGGGATCAAAATATCGACATACCCGACGCTCCTCTGGTCTGCTCCCCACTCATCCGTATATTCGTCACTGTTCCACTGGTAATTTCCTTCTCCTTTATAATGCTGATATGAAATAAGCTTGGTAGAAGCATTTACTATCGGATATTTGGACAATATGCAGTTCCCATAATAACCTATATCCTTGGGATATGACTTGATATAGTAAGCATACATATCAAGAGCTGAAGCTATTTCCGACATTCTGTCGCGCCCCATTCTGCTGGTATAATTCTCGAACTCATTGAGAGTAATGATATCGGGATCCTGATTTCTAAAGAATTCTATATAGTCAGAGATATCTTCTATCAAAGTCTGTCCGCTTTCATTTGAGACCTCAAACGACCTGACATTGAAATCCATCAAAGTCAGAGTCTGGGCGGAAAGTGCGCCGGACAACAAAAGTGCAGTCACCGCCGCACCTGTTCTGATTAAAATCTTCGACATGCTTAACTAAACTTAAATAAAGGGGATGCGCCGAACCTCGGCTTAGTCCGGAATGCCCGGCACATCCCCGTGCACAAATCAACCGTTTTTGAACTATAAACTATAATCAATACCCTTGATTCTGTTTCAGACCGACGGAACCGTCGAAAGCAGCCTCAGGTATAGGGAATACCTGGTTCTTTACCGGATCGAAAGTACGTCCGTTATCATAAATGACATCGGTGGTCACATCGACCGTCTGCGTACCTGCATTCCAGGTAGATGTCACCTTGTATGTCGGCTGCGCATATACTTCCTGTGCATCCCCCCAACGGATAAGGTCGATATGGCGGCTCGGCATGAACTCGAAAGCGAGTTCGCAGCGGCGTTCATTCTTCAGCTGCGCCCAGGTAGCCGAGCTGTTTTCAGGCAGACCGGCACGCTTGCGGATACGGTTCAGGCATTCCTTCGCAGTGGCATCGCCTTCTCCGTTCAGGGCTATCATAGCCTCTGCTTTCATAAGCAGGACATCGGCAAATCGCATCAGGCACATACCAAGTTTATTACTCTGGTTATTTCCATTGGTACTGTAATCTACACCTGGAGTACCGGCAAATATCGACATAAACTTGCGGAAAGTAATACCTGTATCCGATGAAATATTCCATCCTTCAGCACCGAACCAGACATCTCTGTTGACAAACTGAATGTGTTGTCCAGGGAAGAGAATCGTAGCATCGCGCCGTTCATCCCCTTCCTCGAATGCCTTGTAAAGGTTATACGTCGGCTGGTAGTAACCCCAGGTATTATATAATGCCCATCCGTCCATCTGGAAAGACATACCATGGAACTTAGGGCCATCGACCGTATTCCCGAGAAGGGAGAACAGATATTCACTGCTGAAATTGTTCTCTTTGGTCCAAAGATTTGCAAATGCGCTGTTATCCGGATCATTGTCATCATACAGGTCGCGTTTGTCTGCTCCTGAAAGATTCATAACCTTGTCGCACATTTCGCTGACTGTCTTATAATAATTCTTGTCCCACTGTGAAGCATAGAGGGCGGCTCTCGCAGCGAATGCCCAGCAGGCTGCCTTGTGAGGCAGACCATACTGCTCTGCAGGAAGTTCTGAAAAATATGGCAGATAGTCTGCAGCTGTCTTCATATCGCTGATGATCTGGTCATAGTTGTCAATCACTGACTTAGGACGAGGACTATCCATATCATCCGGCTCTGTAGTATGAAGGATGATAGGAATACCGCCGTTAGGACCGTTGTCACCATAGTACGGAGCTATCCAGAGCATAGCAAGCCCTCTCCAGAAGTATGCAGTACCCACTGCAAGATCCTTGAGTTCCTGGCTGATATCGGACATAGTAGGCACGACATTTATGATGTTGTTTGCCTTTGCATTTATCTGATACATAGCAGGCCACGTATCTTTGGCATCACGACCGTTGCTCGGTGCCATATTGAAATTCCTGATCTGGTTCGCCTCATCCTGTGTACGGCCTACAGTAATATTATCACTGCAGCATTCGAACCACATTATACCTCTTCCGGTAACGCCCTCAGAGTCATTGGAGACATTGGAATACAGTGACGCGATGGCACCCCATACGTCAGCTTCCGTCTGCCAGCCTTCAGGTCTTCCGTATTTCGGCCTGTCCAGAAAATCCGCACAGCCGGAAAAAGCCAGAAGCCCTAAAATAGAACTTATAGTCAATATAATTTTTTTCATTTCCTTCGAATTTTATGGTTCTGTTTAGAAATTAAGGTTTATACCAAAATTATAGAAACGGGACATCGGGTATACGCCTCTGTCTATACCATAATTTCCGACTTCAGGGTCGATACCGGTATAACCCGTAATCGTAGCCACGTTGTCACAGCTGAAGTAAACACGGATTCCTGGCATATTCTTGCCGAATTTCGGAAGAGTATATCCGAGGGTAATGTTCTTAAGTCTCAGATAGTCGCCTTTCTCGAGGAAAATATCGGAGAACTTGGTATAGTTACCGTTGTTCTCTCTTTTGTCGGCGAACTCCAGACGAGGATATTTGCTGTTATCCGGTTTGAAATCCCAGGTATCAAGGGCATCGACAGTCATATTTCCACTGCCGTCGCCTCCGTTACCGCCTCTGAGTGCCAGCTGCTTAAGGCCGTTGTAAATCTTGTTGCCGGCCACGCCCTGGAACATAATGGAGAAGTCGAAGCCTTTCCAGTTCAGGGAACCTCCGAACGAGAAGGTATGTACAGGTGCGTATGAACCCATGAAGACCTTGTCATCATCATTGATGGTACCGTTGTTATCGGTATCCACGAATTTCAGGTCGCCAGGTTTGGCATTCGGCTGGATAGGAGATGACATTCCGGTATCCGGATTCGTCCAGACATAGTTGTCGATTTCTTCCTGGGAACGGAAGATGCCGTCAGTCTTGTAGACAAGGAATGAATACCAAGGCTCTCCTGCCGTAGAATAGAGAAGCGAGTTGCTCATAAGATTCGGCTCATCATGTCTTACAGGACCTTCGCGGGTACCGTACTCCTTCACATAACCGTGGTTGTAGGAGTAGTTTCCCCAGACATTGTAGGCAAGCTGGCCGTTGGCTGCAGAACCGTTGTAATTCAGGGAGAATTCCCATCCCGTATTGATGACGGTTCCCATATTTCCCATCGGTGCCTCGTTAAGGCCGATGTGTGCAGGGGTAGGAATCCTGTCGATAAGGTCGCGCGTCTGTTTGTTGTACCAGTCCACGGAGATATCCAGCGTATTGTTGAACATGGAAAGATCGAGTCCGACACTGGTCTGGATGGTAGTTTCCCAGCGGGCATACAGATTCGGACGGGTATTGTAATAAATACCGTAAAGCTGATTATCAAGATTCTGGCCGAAAATTACAGGATAAGTGTAATTCAACGTTTCCACACTGGCCACGTCGTTCGGATAAAGGTCAACGTTACCTATCTTACCCCAACCGGCACGCAACTTCACGAGATTCAATACATCCTTTACTGAAGAATTCTTGAAGAAAGGCTCAGAGCTGAGTTTCCAGGAACCGGAAACTGACGGGAACCAGTCATAGTTCTTTGAATCAGGAAGCCTTGATGAAGCATCGCGGCGGATACTTCCGGTGATAAAATAGCGGTCATCGTATGAATAGCCGACCCTTGCGAGGAACGACACCATAGATTCTTCGTATATGAACTCTTTCGGAGCCATATCATCAAACCTTTCAGCCTCTCCCCAAAGGAGACGGTTAGAATCTTCCGAATTATAATTCTCTGAATATACCTGTCTCTCGTGAGTCTTTGTAAATTCAGCGGTAAAACCGGCCATCGCACTGATATGGTGCTTCCCGAAAATCTGAGCCCACGAAACAGTGGTCTCCGAGAGCCAGTGATTATCCCTGTAAAAGAACTGTTCCCTGTGATTTTCCGTATCCTGGAGACCAGGTGCAGTCATTACCGGATAGAATTCATCAGCCTCGGCATTTCTGAGATCAGCAGTAAAGTCTGATTTGATGGTAAGAGAAGAAATAGGCTTGATTTCGATGCCTGTAGTAGAATAGATCTTGTTCTCCGGATAAAGACGGTGCATTTTTGACAAGGCAGCCACCGGATTATAAAGAAGCGGTGCACCTGTGACAGTACCGGCTGCCCAAAGAGGATATACACCGCCGAACTGACGGTTGCCGTCGGCGTCGAGAGCATAAGAACCATCCTGATTCGTTTCATAAACGGTAGCCGACCGTGGATACCAGATAGCACCGATTATAGGTCCTTCGTGATTGGTATTGACTTTACCCTGACCGCTTGAAATTTCATAAGAAACGCGCTCATAGAATTTGAGCCATTTTGTTACCTGGAAATCAGACTGGAGACGTCCGGAGAATTTTTTGCTCCAGGTATTAAGGAGGACACCCTGGTTGTCATCGTATGACAAGCTGAGGATAGTCTTTATCTTCTCACCCCCCCCCCGACACGCTCAATGCATAATGCTGCTTGGATCCCATACGGAAAATCTCGTCAAGCCAGTCGGTGTGAGTAATATTTGCCCACTCATATTGCGTAGGATCTGCAAGTGTCGGAATAGTCGTTCCGGGATTATTTTCAGCAACCTTGGCCCAGACATCACAGTACTGCTGTGCAGTAAGCATTTCAGGCAGTTTGGAAACCTGCTCCAGTCCATAGGAGACATTTGCGCTGACACGGAGTTTTCCTGATTCAGCCTTTTTGGTAGTAATGAGCACTACACCGGCAGATCCTACGGACGCTCCGTAGATAGCTGCTGATGCGGCATCCTTCAGGATCGTGATAGATTCGATATCCTCCACCATATAAGGAGCGTTAGGGACACCGTCAACCACGAAAAGGACGCCTGAACCTGAGTTGTAGTCTCCGTCTTCACCCTTCGAACCACGGCCTCGGATGGAGAAAGTGGCGTCAGACATAGGGTCACCGGACTGCATCACAGTCACACCCGGAAGTCGTCCCTGGAGAACCGTGGCCAGGTCGGACGAGCGGCTCTTCAGCGATTCGTCGACCTTCATGGTCGATACTGCCATCGAGAGGTCTTCCTTCCTCTGTGAACCGTAACCGATGGCCACGACTTCCTGAAGCATCAGGGCGTCCGGTTCGAGTACGAAATTGATGGTGCCGCGGTTGTTCACGTTCACCACCTGGGTCTTGTACCCGACATAGGAGATTTCCAGTTCGGCGTCAGGCGCTACGCTCAACTCGTACTTTCCGTCTACATCGGTGATGGCCCCTTCCGTGGTGCCCTTCACCAAAACGGACGCTCCGATAAGCGGCAGGTTCGCGTCATCGGTGACATATCCCGATACCGTGACCTTGTCCTGTGCCTGAACAGGCAGGATGAGCATACATAAAAATACGCCCATCATCAGAATCCGGCCCAAAAGCGACCGATTCTTTCCCGTAATAGACAATTCCATTTTCATAAATTTTTGTTGTTAATAAATATGTGGGAATAAACAATAAAATTGTTGCTGTTTGTAAAGAAACGGTTACATATTTTACGTAGAATTACTTTCAGTGTTATGGTTTGACACGAATACAAAGGTAGATATTTCGAAAACCGGAGTATACGCATTTCGCGTATTTTATTCCTCAATTCGCGAAGAAGGGGCGTGCGTATAGCCGCAGGCGTCATACAGAGGATACATACGGCTTATCCTGGAGGAAAAACCGGTCCAGTCCTTGCGTCCGTAACTCCAGGCAGTTTCGGATATCGCCGCCACGCGGGGAAGCATCATATACTCGAAGCCGTCCAACGTGGAAATATACTCCGTCCAGATATTGGCCTGCACACCGAGTACATTCCGGGAGGAGGTCTCGTCCAGACCGGAGAGAGGGTCGAACGAATATGCCTTTTCGAGAGTTATCAGCCCTCCCCAGGCCAACGGTTCGTTCTCAGTATCCGGGAACTGGTAATAGTCGAGATAGCAGTATTCTGTCGGGCACATAATCACGCGATTTCCCATCCGGGCTGCCTTTATTCCGCCTTCGGTTCCCCTCCAGGACATCACTATGGTCTCGGGTGTCACCCCGGCTTCCAGTATCTCGTCCCATCCTATGAGATGGCGGCCGAAGGATTCCACGAAGTCTCCGAGACGGGCCACACCGTAACCCTGAAGTTCACGGAAAGATTCCAGACCTTCTTCCTTCATTCTGCGTGTACAGTCCGGACATTTCCGCCACATTTTGTCCGGACATTCATCCCCTCCGATATGGATATAGGCGGAGGGGAAAATCTCCATGACTTCAGCCAGAATATCTTCCATAAATCCGAACGTGGTCTCTTTGCCCATACAGAAGACCCTGTCATCGATATCCCAGGTCTGACGCACCTCGTACTGCTCTCCGGTACACCCGAGATACGGATATGAAGCGAGGGCGGCCACGGCATGTCCCGGGAACTCCACTTCAGGAATGACCGTTATGAACCTGTCCGCCGCATAATCCACGATTTCCTTCATCTGTTCCTTCGTATAGAAACCGCCATGAGGAGTCTCGTCGTACCGTGTATTTTCATCGTATGTACCTCCCGGGTCCTTTCCTATGAGAGTGCGTTTGCGTACCGACCCTACACGGACCAGTTCCGGATATTTTTCCGATTCGATCCGCCAGCCCTGGTCATCCGTCAGATGCCAGTGGAACACATTCAACTTATGCATGGCCATGATGTCTATGACTTCCTTCACCTCCTCCACCGTGAAGAAATGCCTGGCACAGTCCATCATGAAACCGCGGTAATCCATCGCCGGCGCATCCGTCACCGTCAGGGCAGGAAGTGTCACGGACGCGACCTTTTCCCCGACGTACGCCTCCGCAGGAATAAGCTGGCGCAATGTCTCTACCGCATAGAAACAGCCTGCCGCATCCCCTCCCAGAATTTTCAACCCTTCCGGGGCAATCTCGATACGATATCCGGAACGCGGGAGTTCCGGATCCAATGCCATCGTCACCCAATTCCTACCGGGAATCCGGATTTCAGGTTCCCCGCTGTCCGCGGCAATGTCTCCGGCACAGAAAGTCAACTCTGTCCGCTCTCCGAAAACGGATGTCAGGAGGCGCTGCAATGCCGATACCGGACGATACATATCAGGTACATCTTCAGAAAAGAATATGCCGGTATCGGGGAACAGGGTCAACGAACCTTCTCCCGTCACGATTTCCTCGGGGAGAGGGATTACGGATGGCGTATCCGCCGCTTCGAGTGCCTTTCCGGCACAGGAAGATAAGATGACTGTCGCGAGGCTGACAGCCAGAAGGTGACTTGTTTTGATTTTCATATTCATA
>CALVBH010000089.1 GCA_944325765.1 uncultured Bacteroidales bacterium | reverse complement strand
TCCGAGATGAGACTTCTATGAGGGACGTTCGAGACGAGGACGTCGATAGGCAGGAAATGTAAAGACAGCGATGTCAAAGTTGACCTGTACTAATATCCCGAAGATTTCTGCGATATAAGACTGAGTTCTACTGTTCCCAAGGCTATACGGGTTTGAATCCCGAGGGGGTATGTTGGAGAGAAATAAGTATCGCCAGGACCCCGAGGGGATTGGACCTGAACAAGTATTGCGGTGGCAATAACGGCGGGGACACACCTTTACCCATACCGAACAGAGAAGTTAAGCCCGCAGGTGCCGATGGTACTGCCCGACCAGGTGGGAGAGTAGGAAGCTGCCGCGTTTAGATAGGAGCCGGAGACAGGACGAAGAGTTCAGTCTCCGGCTTTTTTATTAAAAAACTTTGTCCGCTGAAAATTATTGGATATTTTTGTAGTTTGCGTCAGATGTTTGGCAAAACAGGAAAACGAACTTAACAAAATACAGGACTATGTTAGTAATGAAATTCGGCGGTACTTCCGTGGCAAATTGCGAAGCCATTACCAGGACTATCGCCATCGTGCGCAGCAAACTGGAGCAGAAACCGATAGTCGTCGTATCGGCTCTTTCCAAGGTCACCGATCTTCTTTACAGGATTTCCGACCAGGCTGCATTGAAAAACGAATCTGAAACCGCGGAACTGCTCGAACAGCTTCGGTCGAGACATATCGGACTGGCTCATGACCTTATGGCCGATTATCCATCCCATTGTCACGAAGCCTGTCTCAAGATCAATGAAATCTGCGACAGACTCGAATCGTTCGTAAGGGCTGTCTGTGCTCTCGGAGAACTATCCGACAGAAGCAAGGCGGTTATCATTTCGACTGGAGAGTATCTTTCTTCGAATATAATATGTTCCGCGATGAACGCATACGGCATCAGGACGGGCTTTATGGATGCGAGAAGCATGATTGTCACCGACAGGGAATACCTGAAGGGAGAGCCTGACTCAGCGGCCATATCGGCCAGAGTGCCGGGAGTCGTCGCTGAAGCGTATTCCGGCAATGATGCCGTCATTACTCAGGGCTTCGTTTCCGCCACCGCCGACGGGGAGCCTACGGTGCTCGGCAGAGGAGGCTCCGATTATTCCGCATCCCTTATAGGAATGGCTGTAGACGCGTCCGCCATAGAAATCTGGACCGATGTCGACGGAGTACGGACTGCCGATCCCCGGAAAGTGGAGAACACCAGATGCATCGAAAAGATTTCTTTCGAGGAAGCTGCCGAAATGGCTCATTTCGGGGCAAAGGTTCTTCATCCGCTGACCATAGAGCCTGCGGTGAACAAGAATATCCCGATTTATGTGCTCAATTCGATGAATCCCGAGGGCAAGGGAACCGTTATACTTCAGAGCAGTTTTATCGATGACGGAGTGAAGTCTGTTTCCTTCAAGGAAAATATCCTGGTGATCAACATCTTCTCTACCAAGATGATAAACACATCGGGCTTCCTGAAAAAAGTCTTCGAGATTTTCAGCGTGAACAAGGTGTCTGTGGATTTGATCAGTACTTCCGAGGCCAATATCTCGGTGACGGTGGATGCTTCCCAGAAAATCACTAAGGTAGTGGAAGAACTGTCGGAGTTCGCCGATGTAATCGTCGACGAGAACAAATCCCAGATTTCCGTTATCGGAAAGAATATCATAAACCTGAAGGGCCTCCTGAGGCAGACATTCGCCCCGCTTGCCGACTGCAAAATCTATATGATATCGCAGGGCGCTTCATACGTGAACCTGAGTTTTGTGGTCGACCGGGAAGTCCTTACCGATGCTGTCCGTCATATTCACAAATACCTGTTTGAAGATGAAAGTTGTAATTAGCGGTTATGGAAAGATGGGAAGGATGGTTGAAAAAGTCCTTCTCGAAAAGAATATCGAATGTGCCGGGAAGAGCGAGGATATCTCCGCATTCGACAAGGATATTGCCCGCGAAAGCGTCTGCATAGACTTTACCGTACCGGAAGCGTTCAGGGCGAACTACAGATTTCTGGCGGAGAATTTCAAGGCCGTAGTGGTGGGTACTACTGGATGGAATGATATCAGGGACGAGGTCACGGCATATTTCGAAAAATGCGGGACACCCATGATTTATGCTTCGAATTTTTCCATAGGGGTCAACATATTCTTTGCTGTAGCGGATTTCATTTCATCCCTTATGGGCAAGACAGGCGGTTACAGCCCGTATATCGTGGAAAAGCATCATTGCCACAAACTCGATGCGCCGAGCGGGACAGCCAAGAGCATAGCGGCCATCATAGACGGGAATATGGGTGTCAGAACCGATATCCAGTCAGTGCGCTGCGGTGAAATTCCGGGAATCCATACCATCGGTTTCGAAGGGACGGCCGACAGAATTACGCTTACGCACGAAGCTTTTTCCCGCGAGGGTTTCGCCCGGGGGGCAGTAGAGGCTGCCGTCAGAACGGAAAATCTGAAAGGCGTGCATGAATTCAGGGAAATCGTATTTGGTTAATGGTTATGCCGGCTCAGGGATAAGGAGGAATGTTATGCGAAAATTAAGATTATCCGGCTGCGGAACAGCCCTGATTACTCCGTTCAGGAACGGAGCCGTCGATTACGACACATATATCCGGCTTCTGAAAAGACAGACGGCTGCAGGAATCCATTTTCTGGTGCCGTTGGGTACCACCGGGGAAACCCCTTGCCTGGAATTGTCCGAGAGGCTGAAAATCCTGGAACTGACCAGGGAATATTCCGAAGGGAAGCCGGTCATAGTCGGAGGCGGGACGAATTCTCTTGCCCAGACTGTAGCCGGTATGAAACAGCTGGACAATTACGGTCCGGATGCATATCTGATAGTGGTCCCTTATTATAACAAACCGACACAGACCGGGCTTTACGAGTATTTCAAGGCTGTGGCCGGGGCTACGGACAAAGGTATTGTCCTGTATAATGTGCCGGGCCGGACAGGAGCGAATCTGAAGGCGGAGACGACGCTGAAACTCGCTGAAATCCCCAATATCATAGCGGTCAAGGAAGCTTCGGGAAATTATTCGCAGATTTCGGAAATCATCCGTAACGCTCCGGAGGGCTTCTCCGTTCTGAGCGGAAACGATGAAGAGACCCTTCCTCTGATGTCTACGGGGGCTCAGGGGGTCGTCAGTGTGGTTTCAAACCTCCTTCCTGCTGAAATGGTGCAGCTTTCGGAAGCCCTTCTGAAAAACGATATGGATACGGCGAGGAAAATCCATCACCGGCTTTCTCCGTTTTTCAGGAACTGTTTCGTGGAGAGCAATCCGATTCCGGTCAAGGCGGCGATGGCGCTTTGCGGACTCATTGAAAATTCTCTGAGACTTCCTTTGACTCCGGCCTCCGAAAGCACCGTTGACCTGATGAAGCGGACATTAAGTGAATTGAATATTAATAATTGATATATTATGCGATTTGGACATTTTATAACCGGAATCATGCTTGTCGGCGCTACCGCCGCAATATCGGTATCCTGCCTGAAAGATACCCAGTACGAAAGCAGTTATCAGTTGCGAGGCACTTTCGAAGACTTTGATCCGTCAATGGCTGACGACGAGTTCTGGGGACCGGGCCTGGTGAATTATGACGCCCCGTTCCGGTACGGAGATGTAGCATTCAATTCCGCTACCGATGAAGGAAAGTCGGCATTTACCGGCTTTGCCGTATCACAGGCCGTGTACGATGAGGAAAATCCGGAAGCGCTTCTGAATGATGGCCTTTACAGCGTAAACTGCAAGACGGGTTCTGCTGGTTCGGCGACTTTTGCCGTGTTCTGCGACACGCCGGGTATCCCCGCCGTGGACAAGGAGGATTTCCATCATATAGTGTTTATGATGCCGGGCTACGGCTCGTGTACTCCGGTTTCCTGTATGGTGAACAACACCAAGTATGTGGCGGATAGAATCGCGGAATACAGGGAAACGAACGGGCAGATAGAGATGAAGCTTACGGCTACCGGCTATGCTTCCGGCGCCAAGACCGGATCTTCGGAAATATTGCTGGCGAGCAATGCCAAACAGGTGACAGACGGCAGGGACAGTACGATGTGTACGTGGACCAAACTGGACCTTTCGGCTTTAGGCAACGTGGATTATATAGATTTCACCCTTTCGTTCTCGGACGGGAACCAGACGACGATTCCCCAGTCATTCTGCCTGGACGACTTCTATGCCAATATCCATATTCTGGTGAAATAGGACCGTTTAGCGCACGTATCGGTGCGCAATCTTCTTAGAAAAGACCGTCGGGAATATCTACGGCAATGGTAAGGGCATCTTCATCGATGCCCTTTATCAGATTTTCATGCAATGGGACAATGACTTCCCCCACTTCCACGCATGGGTTCTCCGGTATGTCGAGAAAACCCGTAATCGTGCCTTTGATCTCACCCTTCCCGTCGAGAAGAGTCCATCCGACAAGTCCGGAAAAACCGTTCCCGGAATCGGCGGAATCAGAACTGTCACAGGCAATGTATATGTCGGCGCGGGATATTTCTTCCGCGTCGGAGAGGCTGTTTATCCCCGTCAGGCGGACGGCAGCCTTGCTGCCTTTGGCGGAAATAGACTCAATAAAAAACGGAACCGGCAATCCATCGAAAAAGATGAATACCGGTTCCTTAATGTCAATATCTTCAGTCCGGATGCCGTAGAAGCCCACAATGACTTCCCCCTCGGTGCCGTTTGATTTCAGTACCTTGGCTACTTTCAGCATCCTGTCTGCCGAAGAATCCATCACTATGCCTCTGCAGCAGGTTCTGCGGCTTCAGCCTGTGCATTTTCAGCCTCTGCGGCAGCAGCTTCCTGTGCGGCCTTTTCAGCAGCAGCGGCTTCAGCAGCAGCTCTGGCGGCTTCTTCAGCTTCGGCTTTCTTCTTGGCAAGAGCTTCAGCCCTCTCCTGGTTCACTTTTGACTCGGCAGCCAAAGCGGCCTTGGCAGTTTCGGCGGCAGCTTTTGAAAGGCCTTCTATCTTGGCATTCACCTTGGCGTCTTTCTGGGCTTTCCAGGCATTGAATTTCTGGTCTGCCTGTTCCTGAGTGATGGCGCCTTTGTCCACACCGCACTGCAGATGTTTTCTGAGAAGCACTCCTTCGTATGAAAGTATACGACGGGCAACGAGTGTAGGCTGTGCTCCTACATTCAGCCATGCGAGAGCTCTGTCTGCTTTCAGAACTATGGTCGCAGGGTTTGTGTTAGGGTTGTAAGTCCCGATTTCTTCGATGTAACGACCATCGCGAGGTGCGCGAGAATCAGCCACGACAATGTGGAAGAATGCGAAATTCTTCTTTCCGTGACGCTGTAAACGAATTTTAACAGCCATTGTAAATCTGTTTTTAAGTTATTATAAATTAAACCAATGCTTTCCTTCACGAGGAAAAGCCTGCAAATTTAGCCAAAAAAATTCAACTCCAAAGAATAAATTCATAATTTTAAATAAAAGTCAATATTTGAAAAAAATATTTGTTTCTACGAAAAATTATCTATCTTTGCAGTCCAATTCCTGCGGATGTGGCGAAATGGTAGACGCGCCACTTTGAGGGGGTGGTGGGAGTTTTCCTGTGCGAGTTCGAGTCTCGCCATCCGCACAAGCGACAGATTCTGTCGCTTTTTTTGTCTCAGACTATTCAGAATAACCACATAATGAGACTCTTGCTATCATTGTCGGTATTGATGGCTGCTGTATGGTTTGACTGTGCAGCTATGTCCAGCGTGTATCTTTCGTCTCTGTCTTCGATGAATAGCGATCTTAGCAATGATCATATCACTGCGATGTGTATTGACAGTTATGGCTTCGTCTGGATCGGCACAGCTTCTGGACTGAACCGTTACGACGGACACAACATACAGACATTCAGGGAAGATGATCTGGGATTATATACCGATTATGTCAGGACGATCTACGAGGATACAGCCGGTGACGTGTGGATAGGAACAGACAGCGGACTTTCGATGTACGACAGAGATATGGATGTTTTTGTCCCGATTACTTGCGAGAGCGACAACGGTTGCTCCATATCCAGAAGAACGACTTGCATAGGTGAAGACGAAGATGGAAAAATTTGGATTAGTGTTGGAGACCAGGGCCTGTTCTGCTATGACAAAGAGACTGCGATACTGAAACAGTTTTTTTATCGGGATTCAAAAATGCTGACGGAAAGGGGAATCGGCACATTCGCCATTGACGGATACGGTGGAATTCTCGCTTCGTTTTATCGTGACAATCTCTACTACATAAGCATTGAAAGTCTCCGCAGCGGGAACGATATGGACATCGTGCCGTTGTCTGCCTATTTCAGCAATGATCACATCTCTTCCGTCTGCCATATCGGTTCCGGGAATTTTGCCGTGACCAGTCTTAATCGCGGACTTTGTATTGTGAATGTGAACACTGCGGAATGTAAGGTCTTGATCTCCAATGCAGACAAATCGTTTATCCCAAGTATGGCCATATTCAGGGAAAACCGCCTGCTGATGTCCACGAATGACGGGTTATACGTTTACGATTTGTCTGACGGAAAGATAAGCTATTTGAAGATGGATCCCGACAATGTCCATTCCCTGAGAAGTAACGATGTAAAATGTGTGGATTATTCATTGTCGCAAGGATTATGGTTAGGGCTTTCCGGAACCGGAGGTGTGAACTTCTCGATACCTGATAACAATAAATTCGTGAAAGTGCTTCTCGTAGATGGCTCGGAAAGTCTGAATGGCGTGAATGTTACTGATTTTTCGTACGATAAGGAAAGAAACGACCTGTATGTTTCGACAACCTATGGAGGAATATTGGAGTATTCGTTTTCAGACAATTCCCTGAAACGGCTCGTGAGATTTTCTCAGCCTGTTGAAAGTATATGCTATATTGATGACACTGTCCTGATAGGCTCTCCCGGGGGCTTCTATAAATATGATCTCGAGACTGGAAGACTTGTCAGGGAAAATACCCTCAACCAGATTGCCGTCAACAAGATGGATTATATCCCCGGGACTGACGTTATAGCTGTCGGCACAACGCTCGGGCTGTACTTCTATCGTATGGAGGACAGGAGCTTCGAAAAGATAGAGGATCTGAGGGACTGTTCTATCACCGCTTTTGTAGATGATCACAATGGTAGTTTGTGGATATCCACAATAAATGACGGGCTTTTCCGTTTTGACCTTAAGGCAAGGCGTATACGGGAACATTATCTGTTTAATCCGGATGATCCGAATTCGTTGTCGAACAATAAATGCAGTTGCGTCAATATAGACAATGCCGGGAATATATGGGTGAGCACTATCGGCTCCGGTTTCTGCAGGATAAATCCGGATAATGCCGAAGTCGTACGCTACAACATGAAAACGCATCCGGGGTTGCCGTCGAACTGCTATTATGGAATTATCAACGACAGAAACGGCAATTATTGGGCAAAGACTGACAGAGGGCTCGTAAAATGCGATTTCCAGTATGGAGGTTTCTATACTTTTAACCATAACAATGGTCTTCCGGACAACAATCTGACGGGACATGCCCAATGGGAATCGACAGACGGAACACTGTTCTTCGGTTCTTCTGACGGCTTTTTCTCCCTTAACCCGGACTCTTTCGGAAAGGATCACGATATTTCTGACAGATTTTGCCGGCCGGTGTTTACGAATCTATATCTGGCTGATTCCAGAAAGGTGATGGCAGGGGTACCGGATTCTCCTCTGAAGAAGAGTATTGACTTGACGGAGCGTCTGGAATTGCACCCGTGGGAGGATGAATTCACCTTGACCGTTTCGGTGTGCAGGCTGTCGAATTCATCGGAGTCGGGCGTCGGATATATCCTTGAAGGTTATGAAGATACTGTTCATACGCTTTCCGAAGACGGAGTCTTTTCATATAAAAATCTGTCTCCCGGACTTTATACATTGTGTGTGGACGGTCATAGCCCGTTGGAAATATATATCCGCCAATATTGGTATCTGACTCCGCTTGCTTTCGTATTGTATTTCTTGGTGTTCCTGACTGTCTTTGCCCTTATCCTCCGTTATTTCTATGTGCTTTCCGCCAGAAGGACCCGCCGGAGACAGGAGGAAAAACTCTTTGAAGAAAAACTGACGTTCTTTTCCAATGTTATTCATGAGATACGGACTCCTATAATGCTTATCAAGTCCCCGTTGAAGCATCTTGTCGAGTCAGGAACCATTCCGGACCGATTTATGGAAGATGTGGATATTATTAAGCAGAATGCTGATTATCTGTCACGTCTGGTTGGTGAACTTCTGGATTATATCAAGAACGAGAAGAGCAGGTATGCCGTCAATATCGTCCGTGTCAATCTTTGCGACCTGCTCGAACGAATGAAACCTGAATACGAGAAAGCTGCTTCCGACCGAGGGCTCGGAATAGACTTTGTTTTTCCGGAGAATCCGGTCATTGTTATGGCGGATGAGTCTTATCTGACTAAAATTTTCAATAACCTGCTGCATAACGCCATTAAATATGCCGGGACGCGAATAGAAGTGAGAGTGACGGAAGATATGGGAAACAGGCAGGCAAAGATATCTGTGGCAAATGACGGCAATCCTATTCCCGATGAATACAAAGAGAAGATTTTCAAACCGTTTGTCCAATATGTCGACAATGATTCACCACAGTCACATCGTGGGTTCGGTATCGGTCTTGCATTTGCCCGGAACCTGGCTGCCGGTCTCGGCGGTTCGTTGGTATTGGGTGATGGCAGAGAACTGATATCGTTTGTATTGACCCTTAATCTGGCTTTGGAAGGTGAACCGGCAGGAACGGCTCTGTCTGCGCAAGATGACGGGAAGGAAGAGGTGATTCTGATAGTAGAGGATAACGGAAGTCTCAGGGATTATCTGCAGAAAAGACTTTCATCGAAATATACCGTCATCGCTGCGGAAAGCGAGGAACAGGCACTCGAAACCCTGAAGAGAAGACGGATTTCCCTGGTAATAAGCGATGTGTCGCTGCCGGGGGCTTCCGGGCTTGAACTGTGCAATAAGATCAGCACTTCGTTCGAATATTCTCATATTCCTGTGATAATGATGTCATCCTTTGCGTCGGATGACATAAAGGTTGAAGCTGTCAATAGCGGGGCCGTGCTTTTCCTGGAAAAGCCGTTTGATATGGATTATCTCACGGCAAACGTGGAAAACCTGCTGAACAAGAGTGTCGTAACTGCGGAGACGGCGCCGAAGCAGCTTTCAAATAAGCTGAAACTTTTGTCTCAGAGTGACAAATTGTTCCTGGGGGCGGTCGACGACTATATAAAGGAAAATATTTCCGATGAATCTCTGAATAATGAGTCTATGGCAAAGCATCTGAATATAAGTGTGCCGACCTTGCAGAGAAAAATGAAGTCGCTTACGGGGCTGACCCCGAACAGATATATCAGAAAATACAGGATGAATGTGGGTGCACAGCTGTTGGCTACGGGTAACTGTCTCGTGAGCGAGATAAGCTATAATGTCGGATTCAATTCGGCTTCGTATTTTTCCAAATGCTTCAAGGAGGAATACGGTTGTCTGCCTCAAGACTATATCAGGAAAATTTCATCTGAAAAAGTGGAATTGTAGAGACTTTTGACTGTTTTGTGGCATTGGTCTTCTGGCGAAAATGATAATTTTGTGACAACACTAACCACAATTTTATCATGAAAACCAATAACATTCTTTTGTGCAGTCTGATTGTCGCTGCCGTCTGGGCTTGTCAGCCCAATACGGACAACAATCAGGATCTTGATTTCGATGAGATTGAAGTCAATTTCAGCGCATCAAGCAATGCTGTTTCTTTCTCTACCGAAGATGAAATAGGCATTCTGGCCTATTGTACGACGGGGGGGGGAGTAGAAAACCAATTGATGAAGGACGATGGGACTTCGTCCGGAATGTCAAAGCAGATTCCGCTTTCTGACGGTAGTCCTGTCCTGCTTGAAAAAGCTACGGAACAGGATGCCCTAATAGCCAGAAAGGGAGATCACAATTTCAGATTCTACGGGGTGTACCCGTATATGGAGGGCGACTTCGATGTGACCGCAATCCCTATGTCGGTCCCTGCCGTCCAGAATTTCAAGGACGGGATCAAATCGCAGATGACTTTGGTCGCTTCCAAAACTTCCACTAATGTGGTACCTACTCAGGAACTCGAATTCAGGAGTTTCTTCTCAGTCATCAATTTTAAAATAGCTCAGGATATTATGGCGGAAGGTGAAACCTCGGTCTTGAGGAAAATTACCCTTTCTCCTGCCGATGAGTCTCTTCTCGAAGATCCTCTTGCGGTGGACGGAGTCTGCGATATGGAGAAGATGACCTTTGCTCCGGATCCGGAAACGGGTTCGAAGAGCGTATCCGTTGATTTCGGTACCGAAGGATATGAACTCCAGGAGGAATTTACTGATGTCCCTATGCTGGTGAATCCTTTTTATGTCCCGGACGGTGGCCTTAAACTGGAAATAGAGGATATTGATGGGGCAGCGGTGACACTGGATGTTTTCGCGACCCAGGAAGACAACGGAAAGGAAATAGCTGGAGGACAGGTGTTCGAAGTTATCGTGGACGGAATCAGCGATGGTATAGTTCCAGTAGAGTGGCCGGTAGTCTTCCCTCTCGGATTTCCGGATGGCAATACAGCCGAGCTTGGATGGTGCAATAAAGATAAATACCAGACGAAATGGTGTAATGCCTCCGACCTTAGAGGTGACGGACTCTGGACTTGTCAGGAACAGCCTGTTGCATACGCCCAGTGGATTTGGGCTGAGGGAAATGATTCATTTAATCCTGCACCATTCCTGGAAACCGTCAACAGTATAAGTAGCCGTGTTTCCACTGTCGGAGTCAAAGGCGCGTGGACCGGAGACTGCCTCGAATTCACCATCCCTGTCAAGAAGTTCAAGGCAGGCAGCAAAGTCACGTTCAGCATACCGATATGCTGCAAGAATTCACCTGTTTTCTGGGAAGTGAAGTATCTGGACGGCGATGAGTGGAAGACTACTGCTACTTCTGAAATTCCGGCATACGAGGGCAGCGACGTGAAGCGTAAGGCTACCTGGGCATTGCAGTTCGGCGGTGCAAAGGGTGGTTCCGCTATGCAGTCCGTGACCATGACCTTTGAAAATGAAATCAAGAGCGGCTATCTGAAGATAAGACTGGAATGCGTGGACGGCTCCATAGTAATGTCTGCTGACAAGACCTTGAGAGAGTCTCTGACACAGCCGTACAACTCTAAAGGAAAATGCCAGGGCAACTTCTATTTTGCCGAACATATGCCGAATACCTCGACATTCGCCATTGAAACAGCCGTTACATTTACACTGAACTGATAACCAAAGAATAATCTGTCATGAATACTACGATAAAAAGTATTATTGCGGCTTTTGCCGCAATAATGGCTGCAACATCTATGTATGCGCAGGGCAATACCGTCAGAGGAAAGGTCCTGGACGAAAACAACGAACCGCTCGCCGGTGCCACGATTTCCATACTGAATACAGACAGGGGTGCGGTTGCCGACAACGATGGCAACTTCGAGATAGAAGTCGCTCCTGCTGAGACTCTTGCCGTATATTTTCTCGGTTATGTTACTAAAGAAGTGGTTACGCATGGGCGGGACAATATTGTAGTGTCTCTTGTTCCGGAAGAAAATTACCTGGAAGAGACTGTCGTCATAGGTTATGGTACGCAGAAGAAAATAAATGTGACGGGCGCCGTATCCATGGTTAACTATGCCGATGAGGTGGAGTCCCGTCCTGTTACCACGACAGCTTCCATACTCCAGGGTATGAATGCAGGTCTTATGGTGACCCAGGGTTCCGGAAAACCAGGTGGAGAATCGATGACCATAAGGGTCCGTGGAGTAGGAACGTTAAATGGTGGAACTGACCCTCTTGTAATAGTGGACGGATTTGAAGGAAGCCTTGAAAGTGTTTCTCCGGATGATATAGAAAGCGTTTCCGTACTGAAAGATGCCGCCGCCTGCGCCATCTATGGAAACAGGGGTGCGAACGGTGTCATTCTGGTCACTACCAAGACGGGTACGAAGGGTCTTAAGGATTCGCATACAATATCCTATAGCGGGATGGTTGCTATCACTCAGCCTGCAAGTCATTTCAATGTGGTAAGCAATTATGCCGACCATATGTCCATGATGAATGAGGCCGCCGAGAATATAGACGCGACTAAACCGTATTCTGATGCCATGATTGACCTTTGGAGAGAAAAATCCAAGGATCCGAACGGCATCTCGGAGTCCGGCTACCCTAACTATATGGCTTATCCTAATACCGACTGGCTCAATGACGGGCTTTACCGTCCGGGAATATATCAGAAACACACTCTTTCGGCGAACGGTCGTTCCGGTATCGTCAGCTATCTGATTTCAGCGAACTATACTAACAATCCCGGTATCATTGAGAACACTGCGATGCAGAAATATCAGGTAAGGGCGAACGTATCCGTCCAGGCGAGGAAATGGCTTGAGTTGGGTGTCAAGGTCTATGGATATGAGAGTGACAGGGATCTTTGCGATATAGACGGTGCCTCAAACTACATGACGCGCCGAATTACTCCAGGCTTTTATCCGAGATATGACGGAAAATACGGATGGAACGAGAATCCTGAACAGGATTCAAGGAGCGGAAACGCCCTGTATTATATCAACAGATATCAGGGCTATGACAAGACCCGCTATCAGAATGCGACGGCATTCGTGAATTTCACCTTTCCATTCGATATCAAGTGGAGCAACTCTTTCAACTACGCTCATACCCAGAATGAAAGGAAATATCATGTCAATCTGGAAGACGGATATTCGTTCCGCACGGGTGAAAAGGCATACGAATACAAAAGCCTGGCAAATTCCAAGGGATACGAGTCTGTGGTGAATACTTACCGGTGGGTATTCCAGTCTCAACTGAACTGGCAGAGAACCTTCGCTTCAAAACATGAAGTTTCGGCATTGCTCGGATATGAAATGCAGTATTATCACTACAATAATATGAGCGGCTCCAAGAAAAACTATACTGATTTTACACTTCACCAGTTGGACAATGCCACTGAAATCGTATCCCTGGGCGGAACGGAAAATGATAATGCCGCTATGTCGTTCTTCGGTCGTGTGACATACGCGTATGACAGCAAATATCTTTTCGAGGCGAACCTGCGTTATGACGGTTCCAGCCGGTTCGGCAGCAAGAACAGGTGGGGGCTTTTCCCTTCGGTATCTGCGGGATGGCGAATTTCCGAAGAGGGCTTTATGGAAGACAGCGGGGTGGATAATCTGAAACTCAGGGCTTCCTGGGGTATGCTCGGAAACAATGGAATCGGGAACTATGACCACATTTCAACATACGCTTCCGACGGTATCGCCTATCCTCTCGGACCTAACGATGCGCTCCAGACAGGTCTTGTTTCCACCCTTTCCAACGATATGCTCGGATGGGAGACGACTACATCCTACAACATAGGTGTCGATTTCGGTATATTTGACAACCGACTCACTTTCGAGGCAGACCTGTATGACAGGATTACTGACGGTATACTCTACAGAGCTCCGGTCTATGCTACCATAGGAAGCAAATCCGCTCCTTATCAGAATCTTTGCCAGGTAACAAACAAGGGCTTCGAGTTGTCGTTGGGCTGGAAAGACAGCTACAAGGATTTTACATACGAAATCAGCGGCAATTTCTCCCGGAACTGGAATGCCGTGACCAAGTACAACGGTGCACTGAAAGCTGGTTGGGTGACCGATGAAAACGGGCATAGACATTATTCCACCAACATAGGAGATGTTTCTACCGGAACCACACAGAGGGTGATGGAAGGCAAGATTATCAACGAATATTACCTTTTGGAAACATACGAAGGCAACGGTTCCCATTTCTTTGCTGACGGCTCTGTCAATCCTGCCGGAGGTCCTAAGGACGGTATGATTCGTACGGAAGAAGATATGCAGTGGCTGCGTGCGATGGTTGATGCTGGAAACAAATTCCTGCCGAATGAGCAGATAAGCAAGACAGGTATCTGGTATGGTGACTATATCTATGCCGATATCAACGGTGACGGCATTTATGGTGATGAGAACGACTATTCTTTCCAGAATATCTCGCTTACTCCGAAGTTCTACTACGGATTCCAGATTTATCTCGGTTGGAAAGGCATAGACTTGTCTATGAATTTTGTCGGAGCAGGTGGCGGAGCTACTTACTGGTTCCTCGGTGGCGCGAATGCTTACGGAATGAGGGCGGATCTCTCCATTCCTGAGCACATAGGATATGATCACTATTTCTATAATCCTGAAAATCCGGATGATCCACGTACGAATCTGAAATCAAAGCATGGCCGTCTGACCATGAATCTCGGTGCTGAACAGACCCGTTCAACTTCAACACTCTGGCTTTACAAGACAGACTATCTGCGTCTTAAGAATCTGACAATAGGCTATTCACTGCCGTCAAAGATACTCAGCAGACTAAAGATGAAAGACATCAGGATATTCTTCAGCGGCGAGAACCTGTTCACCATTACCGACTATCCTGGCATGGATCCGGAAATTACAGGGAACATGAACTTCTACGCCAATCTAAGGCAGTATTCATTTGGTCTTAATTTCAAATTCTAATGATCATGAAAGCGAAAATCATTTATATAACGGCTTTTTCTGCGTTAATTTTGTCCGGCTGCGACTTTCTCGACCGATATCCGTACGACGAGGTCTCTTCCAAGACCGTATATTCGCAGGCATCATTGACAGAGGCTGCAGTGATGGGTGTCTACAGTAATATCAAGTCCGATTTCAATTCCTCGGATCTGTCTTCCCTTAACTGGGATGCGTTTTCCACTGTCCTGGATGCGTATGAAGCTTGCTACTATTCCAACTACAAATACTTGTCAGGTGTGGTACAGCCGGATGATCCCAGCTTCCTCAATTATTGGAAACGCTTTTATGAAGGTGTCTACAGGGCAAATGACGTTATCGCGAATATTGACAAGGTACCTGATATGTCCGATGAAACCAAGGCTGTCAGAAAAGCCGAATGCCTTGCGCTGAGAGCCTATTTCTACTATCGTCTCAATGCCCTTTGGGGCGGAGTCCCTGTCTATCTTGAAAATCTCGCACCGGAAAAATACACTAAGGGACGCAGTTCCGAAACGGATGTCTGGAATCAGGTGATAGATGACTGTACTGCAGCGCTTTCCGTGGAAGCACTACCGGGTAAATACGCTACATCCGACAGCAATTATGGCCGTGTGACCAAGGGAATGGTCTATATGCTCAGAGCAAAGGCCTATATGTGGTTGAAAGAATGGGATCTCGCTGAAAAAGATCTGCTCGAAATAGGTAAACTTGGCTACGGACTTTTCAAGGGGTCGTATGCTGACCTGTTCAAAGAGGCGAACGAGGGTTGTGACGAGATGATATTCTCGGCACAGATGAGGAATGAACAGGGCCAGGGCAATGTCTTCACCAGAACATACGGATACTTCCATGTAGCCGGAGGCGGCGGTAACAATACATTCTTCGCCAACACCAATTTCGTGGACTCTTATCAGAATGCGGACGGTTCGGATTTCTCATACGATGATATCATTCCGGGTTACAGTTCCATGTCTCCGAGAGCTCGTAGCGTATATTTCCTGAGAGACGGATTGACAGCAACCGAACAGGAGACTATGACCAGATATGGAGCCGATATGTCCAAGTATCTCAGTACTGGCAATGAGGCCCGTATCAAAAGGGCTTTTGACAACAGGGATCCCCGTCTTGCCGCAAATGTCATAACGCCATATTCGTCCCATAGCGGAGGATTTACGGGAGAACCTGTCAATTATACCCTCAGATGGCCTTTCCGCGATTCTGGAAAATCCCCGTTCGATCTGGAGTCAAAGTCCAATGACAAATTCCTGTACTGTATCAGAAAATTTGTGACGGTGGGAGTGGAATACACCAATTCAAACTACAACCCTGTCGACTGCCCTATCTACCGCTATGCGGACGTCCTTCTCTGTCTGGCCGAATGCGCCAATGAACAAGACGACATCGCCGGTGCTGTTTCGTATGTAAACGAGGTTCGCTCCCGAGCCGGTGTAAAGGTTATTGATGCAGGTTCTGTCACTTCGAAAGAAGATATGAAGGAGCGTATTATCAATGAAAAACGTTGGGAACTGGCTTTTGAAGAACAGCTTTATTTCGAGGAACTCCGCTGGGGAGTATGGCAGTCGGACAAATTCACCGACAACGGACTTTTTGAAATATGGGGAGAACCGGTCTATAGCTACAACTGGGGAGGTGACAAATATCTCCACTGGCCTGTTCCGTCCAAGGAGAAGGAAATGAATACCAATCTTGAACAGAATTACGGTTGGAACTGACAGATTATGAAGCTTCCCGTTAATACTTTATTTGTGGCGACAATATTGCTGATTGTCGCCTGCGGAACTTCTTTCCCGCAGGAAGGAGAATATCCTTCCGGTGGGAAAGAGGATGAAAGCGGGGAAACGGTACCTCCTGATGATCCGGATCCGATTGATCCAGGCAAGACTTGCAAGATACTTTTCATAGGTAACAGTCTTACATTGGATGCTACGACCCTTTTGCCTGACATGCTCAATGCGGCAGGGGTAAGGAATGTCGAGATGACGAGAATATTTCATGGCGCCTATACTCTTCCTCTTTATAATGACACTTACTCAGAGCCCAATACGGTCTCTATGAGGAAATGGAAAGCCGGGCAGGCAAGGTGGTCCGGGGATGAGACATTTAAATATTCCCCGAAAGACGCTGTTGAGGCAGACAAATACGATATCATCTGCATTCAGGAATATAGTGGAAACGCCTGTGCGTGGAGCTGGACACCGGATGAAAAGGCGGCCGTGACCGGTCTTCTCGAAAAAATCCGCGAGTCCCAGGGAGACAATGATCCTGAAATGGTCTTTATGTTTTCCCATACTTTCGGCAAGGGACAGGACAGGCTTGTAGCAAACTTCGGAGATGACAATGTCCGGCAGTTCGAGGCGTGCGCGGAGATGATTTCACACTTGCTTGAAGAAACAGGAATCAAGAAGGTGGTTTCCACGGCAGCCGTGATACAGAACCTGAGGACGACAGGATTGAATCATGAATACGATTTTACCCGTGGTGACGGAGTGCATCTGGATTACGGCCTGGGAAGATACGCAGCGGCAAGTATAATCTTCAAGTCTCTGATTACTCCGGTAACCGGAGCAAGAATTGAGGACAATACATTCCGGTTTTCAGAGTATTACCCTCACAAGGCATTGTATACGACTCCGGTGACCGATGAAAATGTCCGGATAGTATATGAGGCGGTAGAGGCGGCTTATGAGCATCCGTTGGAAATTACCGATATGAGCCGGTATGCTTCCGAACCACAATACGAACATAAGCCGGATCTCGGTTTCGGGGAAATGAACGCGGATTTTCCGAAGGGGTGTACTTTCCCAGTGGAATTCCCTCTGGGCTATGGAGCCATAGACTCTTATCTTCAGCCTTACTGGTCAGGCTACGGGTTGTGGATATGTCCTGATCAGGAACAGGCGTACGCGAGGTGGAAATATGTATCCTATCCTATCGAGAACATGATACCTACACGTACCTGGGCAAATGACGGGGCGATTTCATCAGTTGCACTGAGAGGCGTATGGACAGGAGACTATCTGGAATTCGTCATTCCTGTATCAGACCTTGCCGCCGGAAGTACGATCCAGTTCAAGGCTCCGTTCTACACCAGACAGGGCCCGGTATTCTGGATATTCGAGTGGCTGGACGGGACAGAGTGGAAGAGTACGGTGTCCGATGTCGCGACTTGGGACGGGAAATTCACCCGCAAGGCATCGTTCGCTATCGGCCTTGGAACAACGGTAATTACGCAGAATGCGGTTTTCAGCAATGCCATTTCAAATGGTTATGTGCGTATCCGGATCCGCTGCGCTGACGGGACTATTCAGGCGGATTCCGCCACCCGCTCGGCCGTTGAGAGGGCTCTCCCGAACCATACTGCTACTGATCTTAGTTCCGTGTTCTATTTCTACGGAACGACACCTGAATGCAAATCAATATCATTTACGAAATTATAAACAGATTCAAAATGGAAAAAATGATGAAATATCTTGTCTGCGGAGCTGCCGCTACCGCAATGTTGGCAGCCTGCGGCTGTCCGGGAACTCAGGATGGAAGCGATGCGGATGTGAGGATAAGCTGGGACTACAACACATATACCGAGATGAACTCCGTCAAGGTCTCCAATGCAGACTATACGGAAAACAATCTGTGTTACCCCAGAGTGAAAAGGTTAAGCGACGGCTCGTTGCTCATGTCTTTTATGGATATGCATTATGGTCCCAATATCTATGTCCGCTGGAGCGAGGATGACGGCAAGACCTGGAGCGATGCATTGATGCTGAAACATTGGTACAAAGCCGAATCTACAGTCGGCAAGGATGAGGTTCATTATGTCAATCCTGACTTTATCGAACTTCAGGACGGCAGAATAATGCTTGCCTACCAGTGGCGCTATCGTTATGGCTATTCTGATATTCCTAACACGAACAACAACTGCGGGATAGAAATCATGTTTTCCGAAGACAAGGGCAGGACATGGGGTGAAAGCCGGGAAGTTTATCGCGGACGATGCTGGGAACCTGCGATGCTTCAGTTGCCGACAGGCGAGATACAGATGTATGTCACTTCGTCCCAGGAAGTTGTAAATGGAGTTTCCTATCCGCGTACGATGCTTATCCGTTCCTTTGACGGCGGCAAGACTTGGCAGGGAAAGGATATGTGCGGAATCAATGACAATGAAGCGATTTCCCGTACGATTGACGAGCGCTATGCCTATGATGGAATGCCGTCAGGAGTATATCTGGATGATGGTCAGGGTATAGTAGTGCCGTTGGAGGTATGGCATGGAGCACTCGTGATGGACCAGACACCTATTGTCGTGCGTACTGACCTTGAGACCAACTGGAGATTCGATCAGGAAAAAATTCTGTCGGAAGGAGGTCCGGACTTCCCGGACAAAAAGGAAGTGAACAAGGACTTCCAGGGTTATGGCCCTTATGGATGCAAGATAGGAACAGGTGAAGTCCTTGTCCTTAGCAATGGAACATACAAAGGAGTTGAAGGTATATGGACATTTATCGGAGACAAAAGGGCAGACAACTTCTATCATGCCACATCTCCTTTTACCGGTTACTGGGGTTCTATCGATTATGTCGGTGACAACAAGGTAATCGCTGCCGGTTCGGAAAAATACAAAGACGCGAACGGCAAGACCAGGTATCGTGTCAAAGTAATGACAGGGCGTCTGAATTATTCCAAGACTTTGGAAAAAGGCGGACTGAAGATGACTCCGGTTCAGGATTTCGACAGAGTATCGAATGACTGTTGGTTCGTCGGAAAAGTTTCCGAATCTTCTGCTTTCGCGGATTTCGGATATACGGACAGTAACTTTGAGATCGGAACATATATCTTTGACAAGGATATAGCTTCGTTTACTCCGGAGAACTCCGATGCTGCTGCCGTCCTCGTTTCGCGTGGCGAGCCGGGAAACTATGAAAACTACCAGATAATTTCAAATGCAGCCGGCAAATTCATAGTTTACAAGGAATACACCCGTTCATGGCATAAGGTCTATGAAGGCAAAACAACGGTAGATATCTCCGGCACAGTCAATGACAAATCCGACACGGATCTCGGGTATGGATTGAAAGTAAGCGTGCCGTGGGATGTTCTCGGCGGCAGACCTGCAAAAGGCGAGGTTCTCCGTGCCCACTTGCGACACCACTACAAGGACAGCGCTAAAGAAAAACCTCTCAGCCTGCTTGAAGATCAGGAAGGCGAGAATACCGATTATCCACAGGAATGGTTGAAATTGATTCTGAAATGAAAAGATATTGCATACTGGTCATATTGATGGCTACTGTCTTTTCCGTTTCATGCGAGAAAAGACCGGAAGGAGGAAGTTATCCGGGAGGCGGCTCCTTGGTCAATCCGCCCGATCCGGGAGATATTCCGGAAAGCGAAGAACTGAAAATATGTCCCATAGGCACTCTGAACGCGGGGTCTGCTGTCGATGATTCGCACGCGGATGCGCTTGAACGCTCTTCCATAATGCTGGATTACAGATCGTACAGGCTTTTGAAACAGGATGTTACGGGCGTGGAGGTCTCTATCTACCCGAGGATGGCGCTGACTCCGGACGGAGAATGCCAGCTGTTCTATCATAAAAGAGAAGGTACATCCAATGCCGGAAACAGAACATACTGGATGACGAGTGACGATCTGGTAACCTGGAAAGCGAAAGGTCTCTATACGGAGATTTTCAACATCACTGATTCTCATGGGAATCCTAATGTACAGGGCTTTGCCGGCTGTTTCCCGCTGACTTTGGAGAACGGGAATATGATAAGCGTTACTTCGACCCGGGCGGTAAGGACAGTGAATGGTATAAGTTATCGTGAGAACAAGGAGGATGCTGGGCTCGCTATAAAAAGGTCTTCGGACAAGGGGAAAACCTGGTCATCCGAGTTTGAAATGATTTATACCGGTAACAACTGGGAACCGTTCCTGATGCAGAAGAAAAACGGGGACATCCACTGTTATTTCACGGATTCGAATGAGAATCTTCCGGGTGTATGGAACAACGTTTACAATAATTCCGGCACGGCTCTCATAGTCTCTAAAGACAATGGTGAGACCTGGAGCGAAGCGAAGCGGATCAGTGCCACATTACGTGATTCCAAGGATTCCAAATATCTGTTTACAAACCAGATGCCGTCTGTCATCGAACTTCCGTCAGGAGAACTTGTAGGGGCATTCGAGTCTGACAAGGCAAAAGGAGGACAGTCGACAGACTATTACATTTCGTTTGCATATTCAGGCACCGACGGAGAATGGGATGAGGTATCTGCTACCACAGGCGGGCCGACCGACCGCCAGGACTATGTCTTTCCCGGATGCGCTCCGTATATGGTACATTTCCCTTCCGGTGAAAACCTCGTGAGCTACAATCAGAATAGTAAATTCTGTATGAGGATGTCCTCAGATCCTGGCGCACGCGAGTGGGGCAGTGAGGTCGTGGCTTTCCCCGAGTCCGGATATTTCTGGGGTTCTATGATGCCGGTGGGCACTCATCAGGTTTTTGCGGCTATTGGAGGCAGTTCAAAAGGGATGCAGGTAGGCAAATTCGTCCTCAATCATGATATTACCGCCACTTCTCGTTCAGTGGAAGTGGACGGAGACAACAAGGACTGGGATAATTCCGATGAAGCGTTGTTCGTCGGTTCCAAATCTCAGGCTCAGATGTCCGTCCGTAGCAGTGTTTCGTCGGATAAGGTCTATTTTATGTTCGATGTCCTGGATTACCGGATATCTTCTAATGACTATGTGACCATTCTGACCGCAGCACCGGACGCAGAGACACTGGCTTCGGGATCGGCTATGCGGATTACCGCCTCAGTCGCAGGGCTCAGGTCGGTGGAAGCGTATTCCGGTTCAGAATGGACAGCGGTCAATGATGTGGAAGTAACGGTCAGGACATCGATAGACGGTACTGCGGATTCTTCAAAGGACGAGGACAACGGTTATCTGATAGAGGTGGCTGTGCCGAAGTCGCTTCTGGCGATATCCGACGGGG
>CALVBH010000088.1 GCA_944325765.1 uncultured Bacteroidales bacterium | reverse complement strand
CCGATCCACTGCTCCCTGTCTCCCGGAAGCAGATCGATGACCGGAATCTCGATCAGGGTATAGCACCCGCTTTTCTGCCTGAAAGTCGCACGCGCGGAGCATACGAGAACCTGGGCCGTGAGAGCCGGATTGTTGATTTTCATATTGAATTCGAAAAGCTGGTTCTGGGTCTGGCCTGATACGCCTTTTCTGGTAAGGTTGACCCCATGTCCCATATCGATGAGCGCGTTTACATCGTCTACCTGTATCACATGTGTTTCATCATGGACGAAATACGGGTCGTTCTTGATGGCGGCTGCCACTTTCCCGAAATCATATCCGTCCTTGACCTCGATATATACCATCCTTCTGTGAACGCCTGTGCCGGTCGGAATAGTCATCGACAGAGCCGCCTTCACTCCGTCCACAGCCTTCACCGCTACCGTATGCCCCATGCTCATTCCGGGACCGAAATTGGTATAGGTTATCCCCTTCGGGGCAATCGCTTCGAGCATCGTCCGTACTATGGAGTCGCTGCCCGGATCCCATCCCGCGGATATGATTGATACCGCACCGTGCTTCACAGCCGCTTCGCCGAGGGTCTTGCGAAGCTGCGGTATGCCGGTGTGTATGTCGAAACTGTCCACAGTGTTGATGCCCATCTCCAGAAGAGGTTTCGCATACTCTTCAACCTTTCTGGTCGGTGTACAAAGAATGGCTACATCGACCTGTCCGAGGTCCTTAATGTCCCCGGCTACCTTTAGGTCTCTGATTTCGGAAGGGCAATTCTCGCTTCCGCTTCTTCTGACGACTCCCGCTATTTCGAAATCCGGTGATACCCGGAGCGTCTCCACCACGTATTTGCCGATATTACCATATCCGACAACCGCTGCCTTGATTTTTTCCATAATGTCTATTTGTTAGTAAGATCGATTCATAATTTTCACAAAAATACGAAATAATGCCTAATTTTACCAAATCTATTCATCTTATTACGAGGTCTTGACGATTCATCGAGCTGACATTGAATTATGAAAGTACTGATGGTTTCCGATGCCGGAAGCATACATACCGAACGCTGGACTGCCGCACTGAAAGATGCCGGCGTGGATGTCGTGTTGTTTTCGATAACGCCCGTGCCGGACGGTTTCTATGAGAAGAAATCCATAAAGGTATACTTTTTCGATCTTTTCGGATATAAGAAAAAGAAAAATCCTGCTGTCTTTTCCAGATTCTTTTCTCATTCAAGGGCCGTTTCATATCTGAAAAAGGTGATTTCATCCGAGAAACCCGATATCCTGCATGCGCATTATGCCACAAGCTACGGCCTTGTGGCGGCCCTTTCCGGCTTCCATCCGTTCATACAGTCTTTCTGGGGCAGCGATGTATACGAATTTCCGAAACTTTCCCGTCTTAACAGGCTGGCATTGGGCTATATCCTGAAAAAAGCAGACAGGGTGTTGTCTACCAGCAGGGCTATGGCGGCTGAAATCGGGAAATATTATAAAGGGTCCGTGGGCATTACTCCGTTCGGAGTGGACACGGACGTATTCTGTCCTGCAATCAGGGTCCCGTGCGGACAGACCGGCGAATCCGGCAGCCGCATAGTGTTCGGGACAGTAAAGACATTGTCATACCGGTACGGTATGGATATACTCATACGGGCTTTTGCGAGGATGCGTCGGGAATTGCCCGGAAGGTGGACAGGAAAAGGGGAGGTGCCTCAGACTGAACTGGTGATAGCGGGGAAAGGGCCTGATGCTGACAAACTGAAACGGATGGCGGAAAATGAGGGCGTTGGCGCACATGTGGTATTCCGCGGGCCGGTGGAGCACGAACTGGTGCCGGAAGTGTATGCAGGGATGGATGTGGCGGTTTTCCTGTCGCGGGAAGAAAGTTTCGGAGTGGCTGCCGTCGAGGCGATGTCCTGCTGCGTGCCGGTGATAGCCTCCGATGCCGACGGGTTCAGGGAAGTCCTCGAAGGCGGGGTCGGACTGGTAGTCCCGCGTGAAGATGCCGCTGCCGCTTCTGAAGCCATGCTGCGAATGGTCCTGGAGCCGGAACTGAGGGAGCGTATGGGAAAGGCAGGCAGGCAAAAGGTACTGGAGTGTTACCAGTGGAAGGAAAACGTCGCCGCGATGACAGACGAGTATCGGAAAGTCCTTGGAATTCATAATGGATATTCTCCGGATTCCGCAGTGCCGGACGACGCAAATTCATCGGACAGACATTAATATATGAAGGAAATATCCATAATCATAGTAAATTACAACACCGGGAAACTGCTGTACGACTGTCTCGACAGTATCCGGCGCCGGGTCGACGCAGACTTTGAAGTCATCGTGGCGGACAACGGCTCCTCCGATGATTCAGTGTCGGGCTGCGCGGAATTCTGGAAGGACGGGCGCTTCAGGCTGATGGAATGTTATGAAAATCTCGGTTTCGCGAAAGCCAACAACAGGGCCGCGGCTGTCGCCTCCGGTCGGATTCTCCATTTCCTGAACCCCGACACCGAACTGGAAGACGGCATATCCGACGATTATAAGGAAGCGTTGCTGCATCCGGATGCCCTGTATGTAAATCCTTTGGTAAACCGCGACGGTTCTCCGGAGAATGACAGGATGCCCCTGCCGCTGTTGAAGGATCTGCTTCTGTGGAATTTCTGCCGCCGGCGTGCAAGGTACTGGTACAAGGGGGCGTCACTGATCATATCTTCGGATAATTTCCGCAGAATCGGCGGGTGGTGCGAGGATTATTTCCTTTATGCCGAAGATCTGGACTTTTTCTATGAGGCATGGCGGCACGGGATTCCGGTCCGGCAGCTGCATTCCGTGATTTTTCATCTCGGCGGCGGCAGTTCGTCTTCGCTGTGGCGCCCTCTCGAACGCGAAATCATGGTCCAGAAGTCGAATGTCATCTTTTTCAGGAAGCATTTTTCGCAGGCTCAGTACATAGCTTCGAAACTGTACTTTCTGTTTCATACCCTTTTCCGCCATCCGCGGGTTCTGCCGCTGTATCTCCGGGCCTGGCATGCTGTCCGCAGGCAAGACCGGGATCTGGACGGCATATCTGAAAACCGAGGGTGAAAATTCCGGCCGTGCTTGTACTGTCGATAAATTTTTGTAACTTTCGCTAATTTTGAGCCGGCAACGTATCCTCCGTTTGTCAAGGCTTGACTGTAAATTATTCATAATTATAATATTAAAACTTATCAGCAATGAACAAAAAAGGTAATGTCCTGGCGATTGTGATCATGTTCTTTCTGTTCGCCATGATCTCGTTCGTGACAGGGCTTCAGAACCCTATGGGTATCATCGTAAAAGCTCAGTTCGGAGCTTCGAATGCAATGTCTCAGCTCGGAAACCTCGCGAATTTCATCGCATACGCGTTTATGGGGCTCCCGGCAGGACTCATTCTGAAGAAATACGGATATAAGATCACTTCTCTTCTCGCCGTTGCCGTGGGATTTATCGGAGTCGGCATTTCATTCCTTTCCGGAGTGGCGGAAAGTTTCGGAGTCTATCTTACTGGTGCCTTCGTTTCGGGTTTCTCCATGTGTATGCTCAATACGGTGGTCAATCCGATGCTCAACACGCTCGGCGGCGGTGGAAACAAAGGCAACCAGCTCATCCAGCTCGGCGGCTCGCTCAATTCGCTGGCAGCTACCATCGTTCCGGTGCTCGTCGGCTATCTCATCGGTGACGCGGCCAGGGCTACCATTTCTGATGCCAATCCGGCTCTGTTCATCGCCATGGGCATCTTCGCCCTCGCATTCGTCATAATCCTGTTCTCGAATATCCCGGAACCGGAACTCGAAGCAGCCAGGCTCAATCCTCAGGCCAATCAGGAAAACACCGTACAGAGCATCAAGGGCGCTCTTTCCTACCGCCATTTCGTATTCGGAATCATCGCCATTTTCGTGTATGTCGGCGTCGAGGTAGGCATTCCGAATATCGCAAACCTTTATATGACGTCTCCTGAAGTGGGTATTGCCGCAGGCGTTGCCGGTACGGTAGTGGGTATGTACTGGCTCCTGATGCTGGTGGGCCGTCTTGTCGGAGGTATCATCGGCGGCAAGGTTTCCAGCCGCGTGATGATGATCTGCGTGACTTCCATAGCTATCTGCTTCCTCCTTCTGGGTATGTTCCTTCCTGAAGGCACGATGGTATCCTTCCCTGCATTCAAGGATCTGAAATTCACCATGGAGCAGATTCCTCTCGGTGTAGTATTCTTCGTTCTCTGCGGCCTCTGCACGTCCGTGATGTGGGGCAGCATCTTCAACCTCGCCGTAGAAGGTCTCGGCAAATACACTTCCATAGCTTCAGGACTTTTCATGGTTATGGTCTGCGGCGGCGGAGTCATCCCTTATATCCAGGGTGCGGTGGCCGATGCATTCGGCTATATAAACAGTTACTGGGTTCTCGTGATTGGCGTGGCCTATATGCTTGTTTTTGCCCTGTTTGCCTCCAAACCTGCAAAAAAAGTCGAATAACCGAAGCCGGAGAATGCTATGAATACAGATATGATGGATAAACCGTATGTGGCCGGTATAGATATCGGCGGACAGACGACCAAGCTGGGTATCGTGGATACCCGCGGACAGGTTCTGGCACAGACTGTAATCAGGACCGACACTCATACCGACGTGGTCCCTTATATCGATGAACTGGCTGACGCCCTCGAAAAAATCATCAGGGAGTCCGGTTCCGAGGACAAGATAAGGGGTATAGGCATCGGTGCCCCGAATGCCAATTATTATACGGGCACTATCGAGAATGCCGTGAATATCACCTGGGGAGGGCCTTCGACCATTCCGTTCGCCGAACTTCTTTCGAACAGGACCGGGGGTATGAAGGTGGCCCTTACCAATGACGCCAATGCCGCTGCAGTGGGGGAAATGACTTACGGAGCAGCCAGAGGTATGAAGAATTTCATTATGATTACCCTCGGGACAGGCGTCGGTAGCGGCATCGTCGTGAACGGTGAAGTCGTATACGGACATGACGGTTTCGCCGGAGAGTTGGGGCATACTTGTGCCGTCAGGAGCAACGGACGTCTGTGCAACTGCGGCAAGACCGGCTGTCTGGAAACCTACTGTTCCGCTACGGGTGTGGCGAGGACTGCACGTGAATGGCTGACACTCAGTGATGAACCTTCTGTTTTGAGAAGCCTCGACACCATTTCTTCCAAAGATGTCTACGAGGCGGCAAAGGAAGGAGACAAGTTCGCTCTGAAGATATTCGAATTCACGGGAAAGATTCTCGGTCAGTCTTTCGCGGATTTCGTGGCGTTCAGCGCTCCGGAGGCCATCGTGCTGTTCGGTGGGCTTGCACGTGCAAAAGAGTATCTGTACCAGCCTATTCTCGACTCGATGAATGCAAATCTTCTCCCGCTCTGGCGCGGAAAGATAAAGATAGTTTTCTCCCAGTTGAAGGAGTCTGACGCCGCCATACTGGGGGCATCCGCTCTCGCCTGGGAACTTTAAGATTCTGAAACCGTGAGGGAGACCCTGAAAGCGCCTTTCGGGGTATCCCTCTTAAATTTTAATTGATGAAAATCAGAAAATATTTGCCGGTCATCATCCTGTCCTACGTGCTGTTTTTCATGATAGCATTCGTGACAGGGCTGCAGAACCCGTTGGGCGTTATAGTGAAATCGCAGTACGGAGTATCCATGGGTGTGGCCCAGCTGGGCAATTTCGCCAATTTCATAGCCTACGCCTGCATGGGTATTCCGGCCGGTCTTATGCTGAAAAGATACGGTTACAAGTTCTCGCTTCTCGTGGCCGTTACCGTAGGCATCATCGGACTGGGACTGATGTTTTTCTCGGGACAGATTTCAGCCGGTCTGTGGATGTATTTCCTCGGCGCTTTTGTGGCGGGTTTTTCCATGTGTATGCTCAATACCGTGGTGAATCCTCTGCTCAATGAACTCGGCGGCGGCGGGAAAAAAGGCAACCAGCTGATTCAGTGGGGAGGTTCGCTGAATTCCATAGCGGCCACGATAGTTCCGTTCGTCGTAGGTTTCCTTATGGGCCGTTCGGCCGGAGTGAGGAAGTTCATAAACGGCATACCGCAGTTCGAAATCGCGGACGTGAATCCTATGTTCATCATCCTGATTTCGATTTTCGCACTGTCCATACTGGCTATTCTGTTTATCGATATCCCCGAGACTGAAAGACTTCAGACAAAGGATGCGATGGATGAACTTATGGTGCGTGACGGACAGTACAGCTGCTTCTCCTTCCGCCATTTCGTACTCGGTGCAGTGGCTGTCTTCCTTTATACGGGTGTGGAGGTGAGCATAGCGAATATGACCAATATCTATCTGATTCACGAAGTCGGCGTGAATCCGCGTTCTGCCGGTGCCATCGTCGCATTCTACTGGTTCTTCATGTTCTGCGGCCGTCTGGTCGGAGGTACTCTCGGCTCGATGTTTTCCAGCCGTGACATGCTCCAGTTTTCATCGGTAATGGCTATCATATTCATTCTGATAACCATTTTCACGCCGGAGAAAATCACCATCGAGATAGGTCGCTACAGCCTCGGAAACATTCCTGTGAACGTCGTGTTCCTCGTACTTACGGGCCTGTTCACTTCAGTTATGTGGGGAAACATCTACAACCTTTCCGTGGAGGGGCTCGGAAAATATACTTCGACCGCTACGGGCTTCTTCATGATGATGGTCTGCGGCGGAGGCATTGTCCCGATTTTCCAGGGACTGCTGGCCGATTTCGTAGGCTGCAGGGCTTCTTTCTGGCTGATAGTCGTATGTCTCGGCTATCTTCTGTATTACGGGTCTACCGGGTACAAGAATGTGAACCGCAAAATTCCGGTGTAAAAAGGAGCCAAAAGGCACTCTTATATGACGGATGTCTTTCGAAGAAAGACGTAAATTTTAAGGTCCTTGAAATTTATTTGAAAATGATTTCCGACTGTTTCTCGCAGTAGTGGCACACGAGTGAAATTTTCCCGTTTTCATTGACTACGGAAAATTTCGTTTTCACCGGCTGGTGGTTGGTGATGCACTTGGGATTCATACAGCTGGCTATGCCTTCGATTCTGTCTGGCATGGTCAGCTGTTTCTTCTCCACCACCTGGAAGTTCCGGATTATGTTTACAGTGGCATGCGGAGCTATCAGGGCGAGTTTGTTGAGTTCATCGTCTTCGAAAAACCTGTCGGCAATCTTTATGATGCCCTTTTTCCCGTAGAGTTTGCTGTTCAGGTTTATACCGATGGTTATCTGGTTCTCTATTCCTTTGAGATTCAGGATGTCAAGCGCCTTGTAGACATTTTCGGCAGGTATGTGGTCGAGCACTGTCCCGTTTTCGAGTGCGCTTACTTTCAGTTCTTTGCTTATGCTTTCCATAGAATTTTCTTGTTTTGACAGTCTGTATCGTTGGGCGGTTATCTGTAACCTAAAAGACAGGATATTATAGCCATCCTGACGTAAAGTCCGTTTTCGGCCTGTTTGAAATAATATGCATAAGGCGTGTCGTCCACATCCTGGTCTATTTCGTTGACCCTCGGCAGGGGATGCAGGATTTTCATTCCGGGCCGCACGTTTTTCAGCATGGAGGCATCCAGGCGGTAGACGTTTTTGACTTTTTCGTATTCCATAGGATCTGTGAACCTTTCCTGCTGGACACGGGTCATATAAAGGATGTCGCAGTCATTCAGGTGTTCTTCCAGAGAGTCCGTCTCAGTGTATCTGATACCTTTTTCTTTCAGGAAATCCTTGTATTCCACAGGCATTTTCAGTTCATCCGGAGCCGTGAAGATGAATTCGGTGTCGAAATGCGACATCGCCTGCAGCAGGGAATGTGTGGTCCTGCCGTATTTCAGGTCTCCTACCATATTGATGGTCAGGCCGTCGAGTTTGCCCTGGGTCTGCATTATGGAGTACATGTCGAGCAGGGTCTGCGACGGGTGCTGGTTCGCTCCGTCGCCGGCATTGACCACAGGTACGGAAGATACCTCCGAAGCATATCTGGAACTGCCTTCGAGGGGATGTCTCATGATAATCATGTCGACATAGTTGGATACCATCTTGATGGTGTCTTTCAGGGTTTCTCCTTTGCTTACGCTGGTGTTTGAAGCGTCTGAAAATCCTATGACCTTGGCCCCGAGCCTGTTTACCGCGGTCTCGAAACTGAGCCGCGTCCTGGTGGAAGGCTCGAAGAAGATGCAGGCGATGACCTTGCCTTCGAGGATGTTCCGGCTCCTGTTTTTCTCGAACTCCTTCGCCACTTCAAGCACGTGCAGGATTTCTTCCTTGCTGAAATCCTGAATCGAAATAAGACTTTTTTTCATCATTGTATCCTTTCAAGGGAGCAGCCTCCCGTTTTTTCCAGCATGTTTTCAAATGTTTCCGCAAGAGTAAGACGGACATCGGTTTCAAGCGTGCAGGACATCCCGAAATCCTGGTTGGACACAGGCAGTGACAGGTCTTTCAGGATTTTCATCACATTGTTCATGTTCATGTATCCGAAAGTGAGCCGGTATCTGACAGTCGCTGTCTTGCAGATGATGTCGGCATGGGAAAGGGCGTCGGCGGCTGCGGTGCGATATGCCCTTATCAGCCCCGGTATTCCCAATTTTATCCCGCCGAAATATCTGACTACCACGACCAGGATATCGCTCAGTTCCAGAGAGTCGATTTGCCCGAGAATCGGTTTCCCGGCCGAAGATGACGGTTCGCCGTCGTCATTGGCACGGAAAATTTCGCGCCTGTATCCGAGCCGGTAGGCGAAACAGTGGTGTCTGGCATCGTGGTATTCTTTTTTCAGGAGGGCGATGACGGATTTGATTTCATCTTCGCTTTCGACCGGATATGCATGGGCAATGAACCGGCTGCCATTGTCCTTGAACAGCCCCTCCGAAGGCGCTGAAATGCTTCTGAACGTATCTGCGGGTGTGTTTTTTCCATCCTCCATACGATGTCCAAAATTAGTGTTTTTTATATTATTTTGCAACGGCAATGAAATATTTTGTACCTTTGGCATCCGATGAAAAAATTAGACATTATGGTATTCAAATACAGGGTATCTCTCCCCGGCATAAAGGGATTTGCCAGGGTTTATGAGGTAAAGGCCAATACCACTCTTTATTCTTTCCATAAACAGATGAGGGCGGACATGGATTTCCCGCAGGACCAGCTGGTCCTGTTCAAGGGTATGGATCAGTCCGGGGTGCCTGTGGCCCGTTACGGCATTTTCGACCTCGGAGCCGGCACCATAGATTCCGTGACTCTCGACCAGACAGTCAAGGCGGGTATCGTGTCGTTCGTATATTTTTATGATACGACCAATGCGAAAAGCGTTATCGTGACTTTCGAAGGCGAGACGGAGCCGCGTCCCGATGTAGTCTATCCCGTTCTGGTGGAGACGAAGGGTCCCAATCCGATAGAGTTCGAGAACGGGTATGTCGCTTACGAGGACCTTCCGGATGACAAGAAGAAGCCTTTGGCTTCGCGTTCGGACGACGGAGATGACGCGGAATTCGATGATGACGAAGATGACGAGGAGGATTTGGATGACGATATGGGCGATGATGAAGACGGGGCCGAGATTTACGATGAAAACGAAGAGTAGGATGAGGCAGGCCTGCTGATGAAACGCAGACTGAAAATAATATTAGGTCCGACGGCTGTCGGAAAGACTGATTACAGCATACGGGAGGCCCTTAAATACGGGTCTCCCGTCATTTCCTGCGACTCCCGGCAGCTTTACAGGGAAATGTCCATAGGTACAGCCGTGCCTTCTCCGGAACAGCTCTCGGCCGTAAGGCACTATTTTATCCACAGCCATTCCGTCACTATGCCGTATTCTGCCGGGAAATACGAATTGGAAGCTCTGGCCCTGATAGAGGACCTTTTCGCCAAGGGACATGAAACCCTGGTGATGGCGGGAGGCTCAGGCTTCTATATCGATGCTCTGTGCCGGGGCCTGGACGATTTTCCCCCGGCCGATCAGCAGTTGAGGGCCGAACTGACGGCAAGACTCGAGAGCGAAGGCGTGGAATCGTTGCGGCTGGACCTCAAAAGACTCGATCCCGAGAGTTACAGGACACTCGACATAGCCAACGGACAGAGGGTGGTCCGGGCTCTCGAAGTCTGCCTGATGACCGGAAGGCCCTTTTCTTCATTCAAGACCGCACCTGTAAAAAAGCGTAATTTCGTCATCGAAAAGACAGGTCTTTCCCGTCCGCGGGAAGAACTGTACGGGCGTATCGACAGGCGTGTGCTCGCTATGGTGGAGGACGGGCTTGTAGATGAGGTCCGCAGTCTGCTTCCGTACCGGCATCTGCCGGCTCTGCAGACTGTGGGCTACAAGGAAATCTTCCAGTATCTGGACGGAGAAATTTCCCTGGAGCAGGCGGTGACCCTCATCCAGAGAAATACACGGCATTATGCGAAGCGTCAGCTGAGCTATTGGGGCCGTGACCCGGAAATCAGATGGATAGAACATTTTGAAAATTAGTCCCATTTCCTTTACTTTGTAAAAATTTCGCATTATGGACGAACAGATAAGACAGATAGCCGAAAGACTCAAGGGTCTGCGCGAATCCCTCGATTTGAGTATGGACCAGGCTGCAGCCGACTGCGGTCTGTCCGAAGCGGAGTACAAAGCCCTGGAATCAGGAGAATGCGATCCATCCGTGAGTCTCCTCCAGCGCATTGCCCATCAGTACGGGATTACATTGGACGAACTTATGTTCGGGGAAGAACCCAAGATGAAATCCTATTTTCTGACCAGGAAAGGTACGGGAATATCCGTTGAACGCTCCAAGGCGTACAAATACGAACTCCTGGCAGCCGGATTCATCGGCAGAAAGGCCGACCCGTTCATCGTGACCGTAGAACCGAAACCGCAGGGAACGCCTCTGCATTTCAATACTCACGAGGGACAGGAGTTCCATTTGGTGATGGAGGGACGTATCCTGGTGAATATCAGTGGAAAGGAATGGACTTTGAATCCGGGCGACAGCCTCTTCTTCGACTCAGGAAAACCTCATGCATTCCTGGCTCTCGACGGGAAGCCTGCAAAATTCCTCGCAATGGTAATGCAATAACAGAATCGTGAAATGGTAGAAAAATTCTTGACGCAGACATCTTTTTCCTCGCAGGAGGACTTCATAAGGAACTTTCATATAAATATTCCGGACAATTTCAATTTCGGTTACGATGTCGTCGACGCCTGGGCCGAATCCGAACCGGACAAAAAGGCCCTGCTGTGGACGAACGACCATGGCGACAGCCGCCAGTTCACGTATTCTGAACTGAAAAGATATACGGACATGACCGCTTCGTATTTCCAGAGCCGGGGAATCGGCAGGGGAGACAAGGTCATGCTGATACTGAAACGTCGTTACGAGTTCTGGTTTTCGATAATCGCTCTTCACAAGATAGGAGCGGTAGCCATTCCGGCCACGCATCTGCTTACGAAAAAGGACATAATCTACCGCTGCGAGGCGGCTTCTATCAAAATGATAGTCGCGGCAGGCGAACAGGTTATTCTGAAACATATTCTGGATGCGGCACCGGAATGTCCGACCCTTGAGACGATGGTAAGCGTGGGCCCGGAATATGCGGAAGGTTTCGAGGACTTTCACCAGGGCATCGAAGCCGCTGCGCCGTTCGTCCGCCCGGACTTCGTGAATACGAATGACGACATCATGCTGATGTACTTCACATCCGGTACGACGGGGGAACCGAAAATGGTGGCCCATGATTTCACCTATCCGCTTGGGCATATTTCGACCGCCTGCTTCTGGCACAATCTCCACCGCGACAGCCTTCATATCACCATCGCCGATACCGGCTGGGCGAAGGCGGCCTGGGGCAAACTTTACGGCCAGATGATAGCAGGAGCCAATATCTTCGTATACGACCATGAGAAATTCACCCCGGCGGACATCCTGCAGAAAATCCATGATTACCGCATAACCTCCCTTTGTGCGCCTCCTACGATTTACCGTTTTATGATCAGGGAGGACCTGAGCCGGTTCGACCTGTCGTCATTGGAATATTGCACTACGGCAGGTGAAGCCCTGAATTATTCCGTATACGAGACTTTCCTGAAAATTACGGGCGTGCCGCTGATGGAAGGTTTCGGCCAGACCGAAACCACGCTGATATTGGGGACGTTCCCGTGGATGAAGCCGAAGCCCGGAAGTATGGGAGTGCCGAATCCGCAGTATGACATTGACCTGCTGAAGCCGGACGGACGCAGGGCGGAGGACGGCGAACAGGGTCAGATAGTTATCAGGACTCATAACGGGAAACCCGTGGGGCTTTTCAGGGAATATTACCGCGACCCGGAAATGACGGCGCAGGCCTGGCATGATGACGTCTATTATACCGGAGACGTCGCCTGGAGGGATGAAGACGGCTATTACTGGTTCGTGGGCAGGGCTGACGATGTCATCAAGAGTTCCGGCTACAGGATAGGTCCCTTCGAGGTGGAGAGTGCCCTTATGACCCATCCGGCAGTGGTGGAATGCGCCATTACCGGTGTACCGGACGAGATCAGGGGACAGGTGGTGAAGGCTACCGTCATCCTGGCGAAGGAATACAGGCAGAAAGCCGGTCCGGAACTCGTGAAAGAGCTTCAGGACCATGTAAAAAGAGTGACTGCACCGTACAAGTACCCCCGCGTGATAGAGTTCGTGGACGAACTCCCCAAGACCATCAGCGGAAAGATACGCCGTGCGGAAATCAGAAATCAGGACAAAGAACAGAAACAATGAAAAAATTCGTCATAGCCGCTGCCGTAGTTGCCGCAGTCTTGTTTTCCGGAACCGGTGCCGAGGGGCAGAGCAAAAGTTTCAGGCTCGGGCAGTGGGTGGAAATCCAGAATTCCGTACTGAAGGAACTGAACAGGTCGTATGTGGACAGCCTGCCTTTGGACAGGATTATGCGCACGGGCATAAACGCGATGCTCGAAAATCTCGACCCCTATACCGTGTATATTCCGGAGGAAGAGAATGAGAATCTGCAGATGATGCTGTCCAAGACTTACGGAGGCATCGGGGCCATCATATTCAAGGAAAAGGAAGCCAATGTAGTGATAAACGAGCCGTATTACGGTTCTCCCGCCTGGAAAAACGGTCTTGTATGCGGTGATGAAATCATCGCCATAGACGGGCAGCCGACGAAAGGACTTGAAGCGGCTGAAAGCAGCGACAGGATGAAAGGGAAGCCCGGAACGACTGTGAAATTCACGGTAAAGAAAGTCAGGACGGGAGATACTGTCGATGTGGACATACTCAGGGAGCGCATACATATCCCTGATGTGGAATATGTGGGGATGATAGACGATACTACAGGCTATATTTACCAGAGCGGCTTTACCGACAAGGTATCGGATGAGATAAGGACCGGATATTACAAGCTGAAGAAACAGGGGATGAAAAGGCTCGTCCTCGACCTGCGCGGAAACGGAGGAGGGCTTATGAACGAAGCCATAAACATCGTTTCCCTTTTCGTGCCGAAAGGTTCCCTCGTGGTATCGTCGAAAGGCAGCGACCCGGCTTCTCTTCGCGAGTACAGGACTTCGTCCGAACCTGTGGATACGCTGATTCCCCTGATAATCCTGGTGGATTCCGGCTCGGCTTCTTCATCGGAGATAGTCGCAGGCGCGATTCAGGACCTCGACAGAGGTACCGTCATGGGCAAAAGGACATTCGGGAAGGGGCTTGTGCAGACTGTCAGGCCTGTCGCGTACAACGGCCAGCTTAAGGTCACCACTGCCAAATACTATACTCCGAGCGGACGTTGCGTCCAGGCAATCGACTACAGTCACAGGAACGAGGACGGCAGCGTGGGGCACATCCCTGATTCGCTGACTCATGAGTTCCGCACGGCCGGCGGCCGGACAGTGCGTGACGGCGGGGGCATTACACCGGATGTCGAAATCGATGCGCCGTCATACAGCAGGCTGGTATATTCTCTCATACTCAACGGAGTCATAGACAGGTTCGTCCTCCAGTATGTCCGTGAACACGAAAGCATCGCGCCGTTAGAAGAATTCCGGCTTTCGGATGAAGATTTCGAGAGTTTCGTCACTTTCGCCAAAGACATGGAATTCGACTACAGAAGCAGTGCGGAGACACTTTTCGACCAGATGAAGGAAGAACTTGAAGCCGACGGTCTGGCGGAGGGAATGTCGGAAGAGCTGGCGGCCATGGAAAAAGCGGTCAAGATGGACAAGGAAAGTTTCATCCGTCTGAAAAAAGAGGAGATAGTGCCGTTCATAGAAGAAGAACTGGCTGTAAGGTATTATTACCAGGAAGCCGGTATAAAGGTGCGTCTCAGATATGACGACCAGTTGAAGACTGCACTGGTGTCTCCTCTGATATAGTGGCGTAAGGGTGACTGAAAGGAGACTTTCTGCGTTACGCTTGAATTCCTCCTTTTGTCCCGCACCCCGCCCCTCGTCAAACGTCTTTCTGTGAAAGACAACTGATTGTATCCCGTTATGCCCGGTATCAAGACCAATTACGCCTACAACCTCATAAACACGGTGTCGGGGCTCCTTTTCCCGCTGCTGACATTTCCGTATGCGGCCCGTGTCCTGCTGGCTGACGGTATCGGGCAGGTACAGTTCTTCACGTCCATCATTGCCTACATCTCGCTTTTTGCAGGCATAGGCATCCCCCTGTATGCAGTCAGGGAGATAGCCCGTGTCCGGGACGATGCTCCCGGACAGGCGAAAACAGCCGTGGAAATACTTCTGCTCCACTTTCTGCTTACGCTGGCCGGTTATGCCATAGTGGCAGTGCTGTGTCTGACTGTCGCTGAAATCAGGGCGGACATCCCGCTTTTCCTGCTGCTCAGCCTCCAGTTGTTTTTTACCGTCATCGGCTGCGAATGGTTTTACCAGGGTGTGGAAGAATTCCGCTACATAACCGTCAGGAACCTCATAGTCAAGACCGTAGCCACTGTATGCCTTTTCATTTTCGTCCGTACCCGTGATGACCTGATGCTTTATGCCCTATACACCGTGCTGATTACGGCCGGGAACAACATCTTCAACTTTTTCCGCCTCCGGAAGTACGTCTGCGGCCAGTCTTTCAGTCTGAAGGAACTGGATGTTTTCCGGCATTTCCGTCCGGCCCTCCGCATCTTCGTCCTGAACCTCATTACCAGTATTTACGTGAATCTGGACACGGTTATGCTCGGATTCATCTCCGGGGCGACATCGGTGGGCTACTATACCGGAGCCACGAAACTGACGAGAATGCTGATAAGCATAGTCACGGCTCTCGGTACGGTCATGATTCCGAAAATGTCGCATCTGCATGCTTCGGGGAACATCCCCGAATTCGACAGACTGGCCCGCAAGTCCCTGTCATTCGCGAACTTTCTGAGTCTGCCGATGATGGCGGGCCTGATTATCCTCGCCCCCGATCTGATATACGTTTTCTGCGGTCCCGATTATGCTCCAGCAGCCTCTACCCTCAGAATCATAGCTCCGATTCTCCTGTTCATACCGCTGTCGAATGTCACAGGCATCCAGATTCTCTATCCCCAGGGGTTGGAAAAATTCGTCATCATCTCCACTTCTGCAGGTGCCGGGCTGAATTTCCTGCTCAATCTGGTCCTCATCCCGAAATTCCAGCAGGACGGAGCCGCCATCGCTACCGTAGCCGCCGAATTCACCGTGACTGTCACACAGGCCGTCATCGCCGCCGGATTTATTCCCGGCAGGATTTTTTCCAGAGGCTACGCCAATTATTATGTCGGCACCCTGCTTATGTCTGCCGTATGTGCCGGCATATATTCTGCAGGTCTTCCGGCCATAGCCAACATCATCGTGATTCCTCTCGCCGGCGCCCTGACCTACGGACTCTGGCTCCTTCTGAGGAAGGATTCCCTCGCCGAAGAAGTATTACGCACCCTGTCAATACGAAAACCATGACCGATACTCTGAAAAACCGCACCAGAATTCTCGTATGCTGCCACAAGCAGGATCTGATGGCGACAGAACCGCCTTATATGCCCGTTCATGTGGGGAAAACCCTTTCCGATACGGATCTGGGCATCGCCGGTGACGACACCGGCGACAATATCAGTGCGAAGAACCGGACCTACTGCGAAATGACCGGGCTTTACTGGGCCTGGAAGAACCTGAAGGATGCCGAAATCATCGGCCTCTGTCATTACAGACGCTATTTCGATTTCCACAGGCAGATAAAACCGGGACTTTACTGCCAGGCCGTCCCATCTTCCCGGTTTGCCGTGACGGACCTGGGCATTCCGGAGCGCATACTCGAACGTGTGGCGAAGGGCGGAATCATTGCGGCCTCCGGCCGTTCTTTCAGGTTTTCGAATATGGTCCAGTACTGCGTAAACCATTCCAGCATGGATTTCCGTGTCCTGGAGCAGGTGGTCAGGGAAAAATCGGATGATGAGACGTACATGGCTTTCCGCAGCGCATTGTACGGCTCGAACAGGCTCTCGCCGTACAATATGTTCATAATGCGGCGGGAGGATTTCGACGAATACTGCAGCTGGGTCTTTCCGATACTGGAAGAAACTGAGTCCCGGCTCAGTATCCGGGACTATCCGGATTATCAGAAAAGGGTTTTCGGCTTTATGGCCGAACGGCTTCTGAACGTGTTTTTCCGGCTTCACCGGAAACGGGTCAGCCGCTTCCCTGTCATCTGGTTTACCGACGACCCTTTTTACCTGAAGCGGAAGTCCGGCCGTTTTTCGCGGTTCCTTTACGACATTTTGTTCTCGCTGGCCGGGCGTCAGTAGCCGTCTTTTCGTCTGCCCGTTCCTCAAAGCCGGTTTCCACCAACTCGTAGTCCAGCAGTTTCTGGTCCAGATTGGCTTTCTTCACCCTGATTTTCACGGGGTCGCCGAGATTGTACACCATTTTCGAACTGCGCCCCACAATCCTGTACTTCTCCTCGTCGAATTCATAGAAGTCGGACCTGATATCGCGCAGGGCGACCATACCTTCGATTTTGGTTGGCTCGATTTCCACGTACATTCCCCAGTCCGTGAGCCCGGAAATATGACCCTCGAATTCATAGCCGACCTTGTCCTGCATGAATTCCACGAGTTTGTACTTGATGCTCGAACGTTCGGCTTCCGCGGCTATCACCTCGCGCTCGGATGCGTATTTGCACTGGCCTTCGTAGTAATCCTTTTTCTGGGAAGGCTCGCCGTCGAGATACATGGACAGAAGTCTGTGCACCATCATGTCGGGATACCGTCTGATAGGTGAGGTGAAGTGGGTGTAATATTTGAATGCCAGGCCGTAGTGCCCGATGTTGTCGGTGCTGTAACGGGCTTTCGCCATTGTCCTGAGGGACAGAAGCTCTATGGCATTGAATTCAGGCTTGTCCTTGGCGGCGGCGAACAGCCGGTTCAGCTCGCGCGAAATTTCCTTCCCGGTTTCCATCGGGCCGAGCGTATATCCGAAATTGCCTATGAAGCCGCGCAGGTTGTTCAGCTTGTCCTGATTAGGTTCGTCATGGATACGGTATACGAATGTCTTGGCTTCGGACCTGCGGCCTTTCCCCGATGCGCTTTTGCATTTGGTGGCTACGAATTCGGCCACGCAGCGGTTCGCCAGTAGCATGAATTCTTCGATAAGCCAGTTGGCTTCCCTGGAAACTTTCTGGTATACGTTTACCGGACGGCCCTTCTCGTCCACTTCCACTTTCATCTCGGGACGTTCGAAGCTGATGGCGCCTGCGGCAAATCTCTTTTTCCTGAGTCTGGATGCGAGGGAGTGAAGTGCCGTTACCGCTTCCTTTACCTCTTCAGGCACCGGTTTCTCCTGTCCCTCGGGACCGAAGGAAAACTTCATCCCCGAAGCTTTTTCCCCGGCATCTATGATTTCCTGGGCATTTTCGTATGCGAAACGGTAGTCAGAGTTTATGACTGTCCTGCCGAACCACTGCGATTCCACACGGGCCAGCGGCGTGAGTTCGAAAACCGCCGAGAAACAGAGTTTCTCCTCGTTCGGACGGAGGGAGCACAGCTTGTTTGAAAGCTTTTCAGGAAGCATAGGCACCGTCCTGTCTACCAGATATACGGAAGTGCCTCTGTTTCTTGCCTCTTCATCCACGGCGCTGCCTGGTTTGACATAATACGTCACGTCGGCGATATGGACTCCTACTTCGAAATTCCCGTTCCCGAGTTTTCTGAAGGACAGGGCGTCGTCGAAGTCTTTCGCATCCGCCGGGTCTATCGTGAAGGTGACAGTTTCCCTGAAATCGCGTCTGCCCTTGCGATCCGCATCCGAGATGACATCGGAAATCGCGTCCGCGGCATTCTCCACCTGAGGCTCGAAACGGTAGGGCAGGGCATACTCAGCCAGGATGGCATGCATTTCCGTATCGTTTTCGCCAGGCTCTCCGAGTACGTCGACTATATGTCCCACGGGAGCCGTTTCGTTCTTGTCCCAATGGTCTACCACGGCGGCTACCTTCATCCCCGGTCCGGCCTGCAGTTCGCGGCGGGTATTGTCCACGGTCTCGTAAACGCCGATGACGGAAAAACCGTTTTCTCCGGTTTTCTTCAGGAACCCCGTCCTGTCCGGCAGTGCTTCCGGATTTTCCGACCTGCCGATACGCTGTTTGCGGTTTTTGAAGCCTACCGGAGAGGCTCCGATGACAGGAATCACTATGTCGTAAGGCATAACACGGCTTTCCATAAGCACCCACGCCTGTTCTCCCACGACATGAAGGATACCCACGAACGGCTTCCGGGACCTCTCCACTATTTCCGTCACCACGCCTTCGCGTCTCTGCCTGTCGGTTTTCTCTTTCGTTACCGCCACTCTCACGATATCCCCGTTGAGCGCACCTTTCGTCTTCGAGGCTTTGACGAATACATCGTCTTCTTCGCCTTCGGCAATGACGAAAATAAATCCCTCCCGGGTCATCTGCACTTTGCCGGTTACCGTAACTGACGGTTTTTTTTCCTTTTTCTCTTTCTTGGCGCTTCTGTTCCTTCTTCTGTTCCTGTCAGCCATAATAAAAATTTTTTATCTTTGCGAATTGTTCGCAAAGTTATAAATCTTTTATGGGATTACGGTATTGTTGAAATTTATTTATCGTTAAAAATATGGACAGAAAAGTTCTTCTTATGATCCTCGACGGTTGGGGCGAGGGCAAACACAACTGGACAAACGCCATTTATACACAGGGAGCGCCTTATATCGAATCTCTCAGGGAAAAGTATCCTTTCAGCCATCTTCAGGCTTGCGGAGAATTCGTCGGCCTTCCGGACGGCCAGATGGGAAACTCTGAGGTCGGCCACCTGAATCTCGGCGCCGGACGTGTCGTATATCAGGATTTGGTGAAAATAAACATCGCCTGCAGGGAGCACAAGCTTCTCGAAAACGCAGAAATCAAGGCGGCGTTCGACTATGTGGCCAAGTCGGGCAAACAGCTTCATCTGATGGGACTGGCATCCATGGGAGGCGTCCACAGTTCACTTTCACACGTTTATGAATTCCTGGCCGTAGCCCGGCAGTACGGTCTCGAAAAAGTGTTCGTTCACTGCTTTATGGACGGACGTGATACCGACCCTAAGAGCGGAAAGGGTTTCGTGGAGGAGCTTGAAAAGAATATGGCCGAGACTACCGGTAAGGTGGCGTCCGTGTGCGGAAGATATTATGCCATGGACAGGGACAAGAGATGGGAACGGGTGAAACTCGCATACGACCTCCTGGTGAAGGGTGAAGGAGCGAAGTTCGCTTCTGCCGTCGAAGGCATCGAAGCCTCATACGCTGACGGAATTACCGATGAATTCATCAAGCCGATATGCGTTACGGACGCCGACGGACAGCCGGTAGGCACCGTTCAGGAAGGCGATGCGGTGATTTTCTTCAACTTCAGGAATGACCGCGCACGTGAAATAACCTCTGTCCTTACGCAGGAAGATATGCCTGATTTCGGCATGAAGACCATTCCGCTTTACTATTGCTGCTTTACCCCGTATGATGACAAGTTCAAGGGGCTGCACATCCTTTTCGACAAGGAAAACGTGCAGGAGACCCTCGGCGAGGTAGTGTCTAAGGCTGGAAAACGGCAGCTCCGCATCGCTGAGACTGAAAAATACGCGCACGTGACCTTCTTCTTCAACGGCGGACGCGAGACTCCGTTCGAGAACGAAGACAGGATTCTGGTCAGCTCCCCGAAGGTGGCTACATACGACCTGCTGCCGGAAATGAGCGCTCCGGAGGTGACTGAAAAATTAGTGGAGACCATAAGGACCGGGAAAGAAGACATGATTATCCTGAATTTCGCGAACGGGGACATGGTGGGCCATACCGGTGTTTTCCCGGCTATCTGCAGGGCTGTAGCCCGTGTCGACAGATGCGTCGAGGAAGTCGTCGAGGCGGCTGTCGCCAATGATTACGTCGTTCTCCTGACGGCCGACCATGGGAATGCCGACCATGCATTCAACGATGACAGCACACCGAATACCGCCCATTCGCTGAATCCGGTCCAGTTCATCGTCATCAACGCCGGTGTGGACCATGTGAAGGACGGCAAGCTCGCCGATGTCGCTCCGACCATTCTCAAACTTATGGGAATACCACAGCCTGCGGCAATGACGGGAGAATCTCTGATCTGAGGACAAAAACATAATAATCGATAAGAATATGACCGACAATTTCAAAAATGATCCGCGCATCGTGCTGACCCTCGATGCAGGAGGTACCAATATGGTGTTCGGAGCCATGAAAGGCGGGGAATTCATCGTGGAACCGTTGACCCTTCCGTCTCATTCCGATACGCTCGACCTCTGTCTCGGAACTATGGAGACAGGTTTCAGAACCATCATCGAGAAGATAGGTGAGAAGCCTGCTGCCATCAGTTTCGCTTTCCCTGGTCCGGCAGACTATCCTAATGGCATCATCGGAGGCTATCTTCCGAACTTCCCTTCATTCAGGGACGGAGTGGCGCTCGGACCTTTCCTGAGCAAGACTTTCGGGGTGCCGGTTTTCATAAACAATGACGGCGACCTGTTCGCATACGGAGAGGCATTGGGCGGGATTCTGCCTGAAATCAACTCGAAACTCGAAGCCTCAGGCAGTGCCAAGCGCTACCACAATCTCATCGGCTATACTTTCGGAACCGGTTTCGGTATCGGAGTAGTAGTCAATGACGAACTGAACAGGGGAGACAACTCCTGTGTCGAGACTTTCTGCCTGCCTCACAGGAATGACCGGGATATCATCGTGGAGGACGGGGTCGCCATCAGGGCTGTAAAGAGGGTTTACGGCGAGATTTCGGGAGACAAGGATCACAAGCTCGAACCGAAGGATATCTTCGATATTGCCGAAGGCACCATACCTGGCGACAGGGATGCCGCGAAGAAGGCATTCGAGACCATGGGTGCCGTGGCAGGAGATGCTATGGCGACGGCCGCATCTCTCGTGGACGGACTTATAGTCATAGGCGGCGGCATCACCGCTTCCCACAAATATTTCATGCCGGCTCTTCTGGCTTCGCTCCGTGCGAAAATACATACTTTGGGCGGAGAAGAGACAGGCCGGGTGCAGTCGAAGGTCTACAATCTCGACGACCGGGCGGAATTCGATGCGTTCGCAAAGGGCGAAAGCAGGCGGCTGAAAGTCTACGGTTTCGATGACGAGGTGGTCTATGATCCGCAGAAACGTATCGGCATAGCCATTTCGAAGCTTGGTGCGAGCAAGGCCATTTCCGTCGGCGCCTATACTTTCGCCATTAATCATCTGAAAAAATAACGTATATGTACTTGTTGAAATTCAAACCGATATTGAAGACAGTGGTCTGGGGAGGGGAGAAAATAGCTCCTTTCAAAGGCATCCGGACCGATCAGCACAACATAGGCGAGAGCTGGGAACTTTCCGGCGTCCCGGGCAATGAATCCGTCGTCGCCAACGGCCCTCTCGCAGGAAAGACCGTTACGGAACTCATATCCGAGTACGGTGAGAAGCTCATTGGACGCTCGAATTACGAAAAGACCGGGACGGAGTTTCCCCTGCTGATAAAGTTCATAGATGCGCGTCAGGATCTGTCGATTCAGGTGCATCCGAATGACGAACTGGCGGCAGCCCGCCATAACGGCTCCAAAGGCAAGACGGAGATGTGGTATGTGGTGAGCGCCGACAAGGACGCACATCTGATGTCGGGACTGAACCGGGAAATAACTCCCGATGAATATGTGGCACGCGTGGAGAACAACACTATCACGGATGTGCTCCACGACTACAAGGTTTCTCCCGGGGATGTATTCTTCCTCCCGGCAGGCCGTATCCACAGCATCGGTTCCGGGTCTTTCATAGCCGAGATCCAGCAGACTTCGAATATTACGTACAGGATTTACGATTTCGGCAGGTTGGGTCTGGACGGTAAGCCGCGGGAACTGCATACCGGACTGGCCAAGGATGCCATAGACTATACGGTGTACGACGATTACCGGACACATTACGAGGAAAGGAAGAACGAGGAAACGGTTCTGGTGAAGTGCCGGTATTTCACTACTTCGCTTTTGGATATGGACAGACCGTTCGAGAAGGATCTTTCATCTCTGGATTCCTTCCTCATCGTCATCTGTACTTCCGGCAAGGGCGAAATCATCGATAACGAAGGTAATCGTGAGACGGTGCATCAGGGCGAAACTGTTCTGGTTCCGGCTTCGGCTTCGTCCGTCCGTTTCATCCCTGACGGTTCTCTCAAGATCCTCACTTCATTCGTATAGTGATTATACATTGATACTACAGCAGAGGCGGCGCAGCTCGCACAGACTACAACCCTCTTGCGAGGGTCAACAGTGCTCGCCGTCGCCGCCTCTCCGCAGTGCCCATAGTGTCATCCCGAGCGCAGTCGAGGGATCTGTTATATTTCAAGTTTTTATCGTTGAAACTGACTTTGCGATATAAGGGGTGAGATGCAAGGCGTCGAGGGCGAAGGGAAGGGAGTTTACTTTTCGTAAATGACCGACCCTGAGACCCGAAGACAACGCCGCAGATCGCCCCATATACCGCAAAGGGTTATAGCCCCCAATCGGCGAGATTGAATTTGCTCGTCACCTCATCCGGCACCCCAGGGAAGAACTCGAACTCCCCGCCTATCATCTTCTCTATATCATCTACACTGTAGGCGAAATCCTCTATATTCCCATCAGTCTGCTGAGTGCCGGCATCGAGTATCTGCGGCAGCCAGAAGCCTATCGCCATCAGTTCGTCCTCAGAGCATTCGCTGATTTTTTCCATCGTATTGCCGGACTTCGTCCTGAGATAAATCTTGAATTGGGCTACAGGCAGGTCGCAGACTTTCGATGAGGAAGATTGCTGCCCGTTCGAGCAGGCGTCATAGACGAAATATCCGTCGTCTGTAGCGCCTCCGTAGTAGCATCCTGCCACTACATATGTCGTATCTGCACACATCCAGTCATTCGGAAGCTTGTATTCCAGAGTCTCGTGTATGTTCGGATGCTGGAATTTTTCAGGGGCGATGTTCGTCGGATAGAAAGTCTGGATATTCATCGGAGTGTTGTGTCCGCCCCTGTCAGCCGAGCGCAGCAGATGCCCCCGTCCGTAGCTGACAGCATTGTCGGCGGTAGCCCAGAACTGGTACTGGTCTTCCCCGATGACGAAATCTTCCGAATATTCCTGTCCCCACGGCCATTTCTGCCAGTCGGTCCCATATATTTTCGATTGTGCGGATTCATCTATCTCCGGATCACGACGCCACGGGTCAGGAGTCGTCCTTTCCCATCCTCCGACAGAATAGCAAGTGTGCATAGGATAGGCGACCCAGACAGGATTATGCCTTCTGGTATCGTAGCAGGCAGAATAGTTGCGTACGGTCTTTCCGTTGAGCTCGATAAAGTGCGTTACGTATTGATAATCGGAATTTTCCTTTACAGTCTCAGGAATTTCAGGAAGCGGAAGATTTTCCTTTTCAGCGTATTCGATGGTCTGCGTGGCTTGTTTGTCCGTAGTGGCGAGCTTGAAGTCGTCTACTTTCGACCTTGACTTCTTTGCCGTTATCTGGAAATTGATGACGTCAGGCGTGCCTCCCGTGATTTCGAATACAGCGGAGACAGTGTACCAGGCACGTGAACCCTTTTTCGCGGTGAAATCCAGCTTGTGGGCTGTCCCGTTGCCGAAGTCTGCATAGAGAGTCATCTCTTCGCCTGATACGAGCTGGTTTGCACCGTATGGAGTGGCGCCGAATGAAAACTCCAGCTTGTTCTGGCCCGGAGCCAGGACGATGCCTCCGATGGTCAGGGTCCTGTTGTCGTAATAGAAGTTTATGGCATTATTCCCTGATGCCCCGGTATAGCCCTGGGACGTGAAATTGTTCGCGAGGCTCATTCCCTGTCCGGTATATGTGACATTGGATGCACCTGTTCCTGTAGCGTTCACATAGTCGGAACGTTCCAGATTGTCGAGGTAAGTATTGCTGTCACCGGCGTTCGGATTCTTGTCCAGGTCATCGCTGTAGATGATTTCTTCCTCGAATTCTTCATCAGGGTCATCGTCCGGTTCTACATCCTCGCCGGAATATGTCACGGTGACTTCACGTTGTACGATCTTGTCGTCAGGGGAGCGCTTGCGCGAGATAACCGTGATTGTTCCGGTCTTCTCCGCACCTATTCCTGTGACGGTGACTGTGGTTTCTCCCGCGGAGCCGGCTTCGGGTCTGAATTTCAGCGAAGATTCGCTGCATTCGGTGTACCAGTCGACGTTGGATTCCACGGTAAAGGTGTTCCCTTCGGTATTGTGGCTGTTGAATTCCACGGAAGCAGGTGTTACTTCAAGAACGGCTTCCTGCAGTTGGGAGGAGGTATCGGTAGTGTCGCACGAGAGTGCGCACAGAAAGGCGGCAGAAATCAGAACCGCAGTTTTCGACAAGATTTTCATAAGAATAAAATTCAAATGGTTAGATTCAATCCGTTTTCAAAACTTCAAATGTAGCATAATTTTACATTCGCTCCAAATCCAGCTTCTCGGCACGCCGTGACTAAAGCCGCCGGAGCGGCAATGCCGCAATGCACAAAGGAGAAAATCCTTGCAATTCATCAGATTTTTGTATATTTGGTCGCTGCGCGTCCGCATATACGGTTGCGCCTCGGCAATGCAAGAACAACAATCATCCGCAAACAAGTTTGCTCCTGCTTGTTGCTCGTTTGCATTTCTCTCGGCTTCTTCGTATATTTGGTCACAGACATAACTACAAAAAACAACGATTATGAGAAATTTGGTTATTGCAATCTCCGTAACCGTTTTGCTTTTTGCAGCTGGTTGCGAGAAGACGTCGGGACCAACCGCGTCAGATGTGCCTCAATCGGTTATTACGACATTTGAAACGATGTACCCTGAGGCAGTAAACGTACAATGGTCATCCAGACATTCGTATTGGGTGGCGTCTTTTGAAGGAAATGCGCTTTCGAAAAGTCCGGGGGTAATTCCTGGTTCTGGAAAGAATTCAGCCTGGTATGATTATGCGGGAAAATGGTATATGACCGAATTCCATTCGGAACGCTCGGTTTTGCCTGATGCGGTCGAATCCGCTTTTAATGACTGTGAATATGCATCGTGGAGAGTGGATGATATCGATGTCATTTGCAGGGATGGTATGGAAGATATCTATGTCATCGAGGTGGAAGGTGCCCTTGACGGTAGAGAGACGGAAGTGGATCTGTATTTCTCGGAAGCCGGGGTGCTTGTCAAGGAAAAATATGATATGGATGACAGCTATGACTATTGGGACTATATCCCGAGCAGACCGGTGTCGTCATTGTCAGAAGCGGTCAACAAAGTCGTTCCGGGAGCACGTATCATAGAAGTGGAGGAAGATGACGGGGCGATAGAGGTTGAGGTAGTAGGTACTGATAAGGTGTTCAGGGAAATATATTTCTCACTTGGCCTTGAATGGTTGCTGACAAAGACGGAAATGCGGTATGACAAACTGCCTCAGGCAGTCAGGACGGCGTTCGAATCATCAGACTATGTCACATACCGGATAGACGATGACATTGATCATTATGAATGGAAAGACGGGAAGGAATATTATATATTCGAACTTGATTCCCGTGACGATGACGATATCAAGGTGAAGATAGATGCAGACGGGACTGCTGTCATTGCGGCGACAGACGATGATATTAAACTTCCGTATGGTGGAAACAGTCAGGGCGGCAGTGCATTGACGGATTTCCTTGGCAGCAAGTATCCGGGATACCGGCTGAAGGAAACGGATGAAGATGACGGTTTTATCAAGGCGGAAATCGTCCATGACAGTATAGAGAAAGATGTCTATTTCAACTGGAACCTCGAATGGGTGTGGACTGAATGGGACGTTCGGTACGGCAGTCTTCCTGAACCTGTCAAAAAGACTCTTGAGAACTACCGTGAAATAGATGATATTTCTTTCATTGAGACGCCTTCATCATCGTTCTATGCTGCGGAAGTCGAGATGAACGATGACGATGAAATAGTAAGGGTATCACCTGACGGTACCCTGATAAGCAAATGATTTTCGAAAGAAAGGAAGATAAAATGACAAGCCACGGGAAGATGAACGGCTGGCTGGCTCTCAGCCCTCTTGTTCTCTTCCTGTGCATTTATCTGGTTTCGTCCATAGTGGCGGATGACTTTTACAAGGTTCCCATCGCTGCGGCTTTTCTGTTGGCCTCGGCGTATGCCTTGCTCATAACTCCCGGTTCTGCATCCGACAAGATAGACCTCTTCTCTGAAGGTGCAGGAAACAGGAATGTCCTGCTGATGATCTGGATTTTCGTCCTGGCAGGAGCTTTTGCAGGCACGGCGAAGGATATGGGAGCGATAGATGCATCCGTGAATTTCGCGCTCAGCATTCTTCCCGGGAAATTCATATATGCGGGACTCTTTCTGGCTTCCTGCTTCATATCCATGGCGATAGGGACGAGTGTCGGCACGATAGTGGCGATGGTGCCTATGGCTGCCGGCATTGCCGCGGAAGCGGGGATGGACGTGGCATTCGTCACTGCCATTGTGGCCGGAGGCGCATTTTTCGGAGACAACCTTTCTTTCATTTCGGATACGACGATTGCCGCGACGCGGACCCAGGGCTGTCCGATGAGGGACAAATTCAGGGTAAACATAGGCATTGTCGCCCCTGCGGCGGTATTGGTTACGGTCATTTACGTGATTTTCGGGCTGTCTTCCGGTGCGGAGGTGGCGGCCGGGGAGGTGAACGGCGTGAAACTGATTCCTTATCTTTTAGTGATAGGTATGGCATTGGTGGGGGTGAATGTGGCGACGGTCCTGATGCTCGGTATTCTGGCGAATGCTGTCATAGGTTTCGCCTGCGGCGAGTTTTCCTGGGTAGAGTGGCTGGCATCGGTGGGGAGCGGCATCGGTTCGATGGGAGAGCTGATTATAGTGACGATGCTTGCCGGCGGTATGCTGGAGGTTATAAGATACAACGGAGGTCTTGATTTCATCATTTCCGGACTTACGAAACATATTTCGGGAAAGCGCGGTGCGGAGTTCAGTATCGCGGCGATAGTAAGTCTGGCGAATCTGTGTACGGCGAACAATACTATTGCCATCATCACGACAGGCCGCATAGCGAAGGATATTTCGGAGCGGTTCGGTCTGGATTCACGGAAGACTGCCAGCATTCTGGATACTTTTTCCTGCCTGGTGCAGGGGCTGGTTCCCTACGGGGCGCAGATTCTGATGGCTTCCGGCCTTTCGGGAGTGTCCGGAATTTCCATCATCGGATTCATGTTCTATCCTGTCCTTATGGGACTCTGTGCCGTTCTGTCGATTCTCTTCCGTTATCCGCGGAGATACAGCTGAAAACGGTTCCTGAACTTTCCTTGACTGACTTTTGTAAACAATATTGTTGACAAAACAAACGGTTTGACTATCTTTGTACTGTTATGAAGGTCGGGCAATACATAAAGACTCTGATAAAGTCGAGAGGAATGCGGGCTTCTGATCTTGCCAGGGCAATAGGCGTGTCAAGACAGCAGTTGTCATATGCCATTACGGGTGCCCGGGAGTTGTCCTTGCCGTTAGCATTGGAAATAGAATCATACTTTAACCTTCCTGAAGGGAAGCTTGTCAAATGGCAGGCAGAGGATAATGTAAAGAAATATAAGGCTGCGTTGAAACTTGCTCTCGCGAAAAAACTCATCGGGCATAATGCTTTCTGGTCATATTCTTCCGTGAAACCGGAAGATATATCAGACGAGGACCTTATAGAAAAGACGTTCATTCATCTTGATATGCCGGAGATTGCCATGCTGTTTGAAGTTTATTCCCGGCAATATCTGAAGAAGGTATGGAAAGAACGCCTTGCCATACAGGGGGACTATCTTTATGATCTGAACGTAATGATTGCCCTGTATTATTTTGACATTAAAAATCCCGAACGATATGTCAAATATATAGAAAACGAGCATTTCAGAAAGTATGCGTAAGGGTCTTACGGAAAAAACAGACTTTATAATAGATAAAGTCGCGACATTGGAATGTATCAAGCCTTATATCCTTTGTGGCGGGACTGCTCTTGCCATGCAGTTGGGACATCGTAAAAGTGAGGATCTGGATTTTATGATGTGGCGCAAGTCAAAGACTGAAAAGCCTGAAGTGGAGTGGAGGGTAATTGAAAAGGAACTGAATGAAAAAATAGGTAAGATAGAATCCTTTAATATGCTGGGGTTTGATCAGGTGGAATTTTTAACCTGCGGTGTGAAATTTTCATTTTATGTCAGTGAAAATCTGTGTCCGGTAAGTTCGCCTCTTAATTATTTGGGGAATATAAGGATTGCAGATATCGTATCTATTATGGCTATGAAGATGGAAGTAATGCTGCGCAGAATGAAATTCCGCGATTATTATGATATCTATTCAATCCTTAAAGCGGGATATGACATCAAGTCGGGAATTGAACTCGCACTGAAATATTCCAGACATCGGCTTTCTGTAAAGAATTTGGTGATAATGCTTTTGTCCTGCCGATTTGTTACAGATGATAATTTCCTTCAACTTGACCCCATATACGATGTCACAAAAGATGAGATCAGGGATTATATCCTGTTTGCCCTGAAATCGGCAAACATAACCGGTCCAATGGAATAATCCGATATTTTTATTCAAACTTTATAACTATTGTCCGTGATTTTTAGCGGACACGAATGATTTAAATACACAAAACAATATTGAAGTATGACTGGCAACAAAAAACCTGGCGGCAGCGAGAGGCTGCGCCAGGTCTGATATTGCTGAAAAATATATTATTCGCGGATGGCTGCGATACCTGGAAGTTCGATACCTTCGAGGTATTCGAGCATGGCGCCGCCGCCGGTAGAAACGTAACTTACTTTCTTTGCGTATCCCATCTGGGTGACAGCCGCTACGGAGTCACCGCCACCTACGAGGGTGAACGCTCCGTTCTCGGTAGCCTTTGCCAGCATCTCGGCCACCTTGTTCGTACCTTTGGCGAAAGCAGGAAGCTCGAATACGCCTACAGGCCCGTTCCAGAGGATGGTCTTGGACTTCATGATGACGTCCTCCCAAGCGGCAAGCGTGCTCGGAGCGGCATCGATACCCTCCCAGCCGTCAGGAATCTCGTCGTTGCGGCAGATCTTGGTGTTGGCGTCGTTGGAGAACGCATCCGCGATGACCACTTCCTTTGAAAGATAGAGCTTCACGCCTTTTTCTTCCGCTTTCTTCAAGATGTTGAGAGCCAGGTCGAGCTGGTCGTTCTCGCAGAGGGAATTTCCTATCTTTCCGCCCTGAGCCTTAACGAACGTATAGACCATACCGCCACCGATAATCATATTGTCCACTACATCGAACAGGTGCTCTATGATTCCGATCTTTGAAGATACCTTGGCACCGCCGATGATGGCTGTTACAGGGTGCTCAGGGGTCTTGAGTACACGGTCGATAGCCTTGATTTCGCCTTCCATCACGTTGCCGAACATCTTGTCGTTAGGGAAGTATTTGGCTATAAGGGCTGTAGATGCATGCGCACGGTGTGCAGTGCCGAATGCGTCGTTTATGTAGCAGTCTGCGTATGAAGCCAGTTTTTCGACGAATTTCTTCTGGCTTTCCTTTACTGCAGCCTTGGCTGCCTTCTTTTCTTCATCCGTGGCATCTTCTGCCAGACCTCTCGGCTTGCCTTCTTCCTCGGCATAGAAACGCAGGTTTTCCAGAACGAGGACTTCACCCGGCTTGAGGGCAGCTACTTTTTCGTCAGCCTTCATGCAGTCATCGGCGAACTTTACAGGTACACCGAGAAGTTCCTCCACCCTGCCGAGGATGTGTTTGAGAGAGAATTTCTCTGATACTCCCTTAGGACGACCGAGGTGTGACATTATGATAAGCGAACCTCCCTTCTCGAGAACCTTTTTCAAGGTAGGAATGGCAGCCCTGATTCTGGTGTCATCGGTGATTTCGAATTTTTCATTAAGCGGAACGTTGAAATCCACCCTTACGATAGCCTTTTTGCCTGAAAAATCGTAAGTATCAATACTCTGTTGCATATAAAAATTATTATGAGTTAAATCCTTAATCCTCAGCAATGCCCCTGCGGACAATGCCCGTACATCCTCGCAAAATTAACAATTTTCCGGGAAATACAATTATTATATCCCGATTTTATATTTTGGGACAAATTTTCACGGAGATTGCGTATCTTTGGCTTAAATTCCGATATATTTTATAGAAAACAGATAACTGACGGCAAAAGCATATGACTATCGAGACACCTTCAGAATTGTGGAAAGATTATGAACTGCTGGATTCGGGAGATTTCGAGAAACTCGAAAGGTTCGGACGAACGGTTATCGCGAGACCTGAACCGAAGGCGCTGTGGGGCAAGACATTGCCTGAATCCGAGTGGAAAAGGCTGACGGATGTGCGTTTCAGACCCGGTGCCGGCTTCGGCAAGGCGGGAAAGGAAGACAGCGGAACGTGGGAAAAGCGTCCCGGCACGGCAGACCAGTGGTCCATACGCTATGCGGGACGGCAGAAAGGGCTCGATTTCAGTCTCAGGCTCGGTCTGACTGCCTTCAAGCACGTCGGAGTGTTTCCAGAACAGGCTCCGAACTGGGAATTCATATATGAAAATACGGCAGACATAGTGAAGAAGGCTGCGGAAAATGGCGGACCGAAGCCGAAGGTCCTGAATCTTTTCGCCTACACCGGAGCCGCATCGCTCGCCGCCAGGGCGGCCGGAGCGGACGTGACTCATCTCGACTCTGTGCGGCAGGTGGTTACCTGGGCACGCGGCAATATGGAACTCAGCGGACTGGATAACATTCGCTGGGTCGTGGAAGATGCTCTGAAATTCGCCAGAAGAGAGGCCAGGCGCGGAAATGTCTATCAGGGAATCATCCTCGATCCGCCGGCATACGGACATGGCCCGGACGGAGAAAAATGGAAACTGGATGAATGTCTGTATGACATACTGAAATGCGTGGCGTCCATTCTGGCGTCTGAGGATAGTTTCATGGTGCTGAATCTCTATTCCAACGGTTATTCTGCAGTATTGGGCGAGACTCTTGTCCGCCAGGCTTTCGGCATTCAGGGAGACTGTCCTGGGCTCGGCTGCGGGGAATTGGTATTGAGGGACAGATTCGGAAAGAATCTGCCCCTCAGCATATTCGTGCGTCTTCGCCGTTAATATGAGGATGGCTTAAAAGGGCGCTTTCTGCGTTACGCTTGATTCGGAAATCCTCATTACCCCTGCGGATTGATCAGGGCTTCGATGCGGCTGCCCAGTTCATCGGCAAGTTCCGTATCTCCGCCGGCAGCGTATACATACTGGAGATTCTGCAGGTATGAGAATACGTTGTTGAAATCATCCTCGCGATAGTCGTAGAACGATAGGAAGAATCCGGCTGAAACCATCAGTTCGTCTGCGAACCGTCCTGCAATGTCGCGTGCCTTTTCCGGCTGGCCCAGATCGTAGTACATCGAAATCATCCGGAGAATCATGTATTCGTTGCTGAAGCCGAGGAAAGTCATATCCAGCGGGAAATTGTATTCCGGCACATTCTCCACGCACATATCCAGCATTTCGAGAGCCTTGTCGTCCTGTCCTTCCTCTAAAAACTTGTCCGCTGCATTCAGGAAGAGGTTTCTCTGTGACATCACCCCGCAGAAAGTGTAGAGGTTCTGGTAATCCACGAAATAGTCGTCCCGTTTCAGTGCATCCCAGCGGAATACGTTCTTCATCTTGAAATACAGGTCATCGGTGTCGGTCAGCCCTACGTCCGAACTGCTCATAGGGCCTTTTATCGGCACGAACTTGTAGGAGAAACCTTCGTACATCAGATAGCTTTTCTGTCCGATATCCAGGTCACCGCCCATGGAGAGCATGTTTACAGGTCTGTCCCACTGGTAGTTGGACAGCAGGTCCAGAAGGAAAAGTTCCGGCTTGGTGATGAAAGTCTTGCTCTGAGGCATCTCCAATACGATTTCGTCCGGAATCCTGTTTGCGAACTTCTCATCGAGTATGCCGTATCTGATTACATTTTCCTTGTTGACAGGTATGCTTATCTTGCGGGACATGATGTAGTCCACCATCTTTCCGCTCGTCAGTTCCACTTTCGCACGCGGGTGTTTGAAGACGCGCATTACGTCGGAAATCGGGATTACGGTGTCACGCACGTCGTAGATGAAGACAAGTTCGTTGGTGCCGTACAGGTACTGGTCCAGACCTACCGACAGCGGCAGCGGTGCAGACTCGTTGCAGGCGTATTTCATCTGGTCGATATGCCAGTCCGTGCCGAGAAGCGAAGTGTTGCAGATTCTGACATCCGTTCTCACGTTTTCCACCTCCTGTGCATACCATAGCGGGAAAGTATCGTTGTCCCCGTGCGTGATGAGAATTCCGTTCTCGCCGACTGAATTCAGATAGTTGCGTGCCATCTCGACGGCCGTGTAGCGGTGGCTTCTGTTATGGTCATCCCAGTTCTGCTGTGCCATAAGGGCCGGTACGCCGAGGCAGAACAGCGACACTGCCGATGCGGCGGCTGTGCGAACGTTTTTCCGGGAAGTCTTTTCTTCGAAGAACGAGTATATGGCCAGTACTGCCAGACCTATCCAGATGGAAAAGGCGTAGAACGAACCTGCGTATGCATAGTCCCTTTCCCTGACCTGGTACGGCGGCTGGTTCAGGTATATCACGATGGCTATTCCCGTCATGAAAAACAGGAGGAAAGCAAGCCAGGTGCCACGCTTGTCCCGGGCGAACTGGAAGAACAGTCCGACAAGCCCGAGAAGCAGAGGCAGCATATAATAGTGGTTCTTACCCTTGTTGTTTTTCAGATAGTCCGGGGCATCGCTTTGGTCCCCGAGCCTGGCCTTGTCGATGAAACCGATGCCGCTTTCCCAGTTTCCGGAGAAAATCTCACCCGGCACAGGGCTGTGGATATCGTTCTGCCGCCCTGCGAAATTCCACATGAAATATCTCCAGTACATCCAGTTCAGCTGGTAGTCGAAGAAAAATTTCAGATTCGTCCCGAATGTCGGCTTCTTGTGCTCCGAGCCCGGAACCGGCTTGCCTTTGCCGTCCATATAGGACTCGTAGAAGTCTATGTATCTCTGGTCTCCGCCTGCCCACATGCGCGGGAAAAGCATCTTGCCTTCAGATGAATATTTCAATTCTCCCGGACTGTCGGCATGGACATACTTGTCTCCGACCGGCGCCCAGTATTTCGGCGTTACGACTTCGTACGGGGCATCGAAATACTGACCGTATATTATCGGGTTCGAGCCGTACTGTTCGCGGCCGAGATATCTTATCAGAGTGAAAGGATTGTCCGGCTGGTACTCGTTGGTCGGAGTCTTGGCGCAGGACCTGATGATGACGACCGTGAATATGGAGAATCCTATGACTATCACCGTGAAGCACAGCAGAAGGGTATTCGCCAGCACGGCCTTTTTCTTCATCGTACGGAACAGACCCCAGAAGCAGGCTGCCAGCAGGGCGACCATGAAGAATGCCGCGCCCGAATTGAACGGCAGCCCGAACACGTTCACGAAAAGCAGATCCGTGTATGCCGCCAGTTTCGGCAGGTAAGGTATGATTCCGAACAGGATTACTGCCAGAATCACGGCTGAAACTATGAAAATCTTCACGTATTCGCCGAATGAATAGTGCCCCGATTCCCGTTTCTTATAGTAAAACATGAAAACGAGGGCCGGAATCGTCAGAAGATTGAGCAGATGCACTCCGATGGAAAGCCCCATCAGAAAGGAAATCAGGACAATCCACCTGTTCGCATAAGGCGAGTCCGCCTGTTCGTACCATTTCGTCATCGCCCAGAATACCATCGCCGTAAAGAGCGACGACATCGCGTATACTTCGCCCTCGACAGCCGAGAACCAGAAAGTATCCGAGAAGCAGTAGGCCAATGCCCCGACTATTCCCGAGCCATAAATGGCAATGGCTTTGGCTGTCGGCCAGCTTCCGTCCGCATCGGGCCTGACGGCTCTTTTCGCGAAAAAGACAATGGTCAGATACAGGAAGAATATGGTCAGTGCCGAGCACAATGCGCTCATAATGTTGACCGCTACTGCGGCATGGGCGCTGTCTGCGAACATGGTGAAAAAGCGGGCTATCAGCTGGAAAACAGGGTTTCCCGGCGGGTGTCCCACTTCAAGCTTGTAGGATGAGGCGATGAATTCCCCGCAGTCCCAGAACGATGCTGTCGGTTCTATCGTCAGCAGATATGTCAGGGCTGACACTGCCAGTACGAATACGGCTGAAATCCTGTTCCAGAGAGTAAATGTCTTGTTCTTCATCTGACGAAATTTTCTTTTAAACGGGCAAAGATAATAAGAAACTGTATTAAAATTACTATTTTTGGAATTCGAAACAAACGGACCCGTTATGAAAAAATTGTTTTTCACCCTTATGCTTGTCCTGTCGGCAGCCGCGGCTGCTATGGCGCAGGACATCATCACTATGAAAGACGGCCGGCGGATAGAGGCCAAGGTCCTGGAAATCAGCTCTCAAAATGTAAGGTACAGGATGTTCGACGAACCTGACGGGGTCGTATATGCGGTTCCCCGGTCCGGGATATCTTCTATAAAATATGAATCCGGCAGAGTCGAAGACATGTCTTCCTCAAGTCAGGAGAGTCTTTTCATTGCGTCGTCATCGTCCGACAAGGAGCTTGAAATCAGTCCCGGGATGCGTTACCGGGACTACAGATATCTTTACAGGGCATCGGACTATGTGCGTGCGCCGGGGGACCCTTACAGTCCGGCCGTGTCAGGAATCGTTTCCGCATTGATACCCGGTCTCGGACAGATGATTTGCGGGGAAGTAGGACGGGGTTTCGCCATTCTCGGGCTGAATGTCGGCGTACCGGTCGTCGGAATGCTGGCTGTCGTCCTGTGTCCATACAATTACAATACGATAATGACAGGCATTACCGTGGTTTCCCTGGCGACCCTCGGCGTTTACGTGTGGAACATAGTGGACGCGGTTCAGGTCGCACAGATAAAGAACATGTACCGTCAGGATCTCCGGCGCGCATATTCTTTCGGCCTGGATCTGTATCCGTCGGTGAATTTCATCCCGTCGGCTTCAGGCATTCACCCGGCGCCCGGCATTACCCTCGCGTTGAATTTCTAACGTTTCTAACGGCTGATATTTGTAATATGGCAGACAACGACTGGAAAAAGCGTCTCGGGGTGGTCTATTCGACGGACCCGGACTTCAAGTATGAAGAAGATACTCCTGCGGAACCGGAAACATTGGCGCCGGCGGCGCAGAAACTCATAGTGTCGATAGACAGAAGAAACAGGGGAGGCAAGCAGGTGACTCTTGTGAGCGGGTTCGTCGGTTCGGGAGCGGATCTGGCGGATCTGGGGCGGACCTTGAAAGTGAAATGCGGGGTGGGAGGAAGCGTCGGGAACGGCGAGATTATCATTCAGGGCGATTTCAGGGACAAGGTCACGGAACTGCTCCTGAAAATGGGGTACAAGGCCAGAAGAGGAAACTGACAGAGCGGAGTTTAACGTTATATTCCTTTGGTTTCAGATGCAATTTACCGAAATACTTGCAGCGGTATGCGTGGTCGCGGGCGTTCTGCTGCTCAGACTGGCGGCGAATCTGCTGCCGTCGCTTCTTGCCTGCGTACTGTGGTGGAAAGAGTGCCTTAATCTCGAGAACAGTGTCAGACTCAGCCGCGACAGGAATATTTTTGCGGTGTATCTCGTTCTCCCGTTTTGCCTTACAGTCGCGGAAAACCGTCTGTATTGTCCTGATTTTTTGAAAAATATGGGAAGTTTTCCGTATTTTGCGTGTATCTGCGGAGTTTTCGCCGCATACTGCCTGCTCAGGACGGCGGCTGCATATATTGCTCCCGGAGGGAGAATCCAGGAAAAGACGTACAAATCCGCCCGTCGTTCGTCATATACATTTTTCTGCATTCTGGTGCCGGTTATGCTGATTGCATCCGGAATATGTTCGTTTACAGATATTTCGGAAACGGCGGCGCGAAGTGTGACACTGTATTCCGCCCTTGCGGTGTACGCCGTTTCCATTTTCCGCAAATTTCAAATTTTCCATAACAGTTGCTCGTTTTTTTCTGCATTTTTGTATCTTTGCGTCCTTGAAATTTTGCCGACGGGAATTTTAGTGTCTTCGGCAGTATTTTTATGATATGACAGTAAGGAAAATACTTGTTTCACAGCAGCCGCCAAAAGCAAATTCTCCGTATTCGGAAATCACTGCGAAATATGGGGTCGAGTTCGACTTCGTGCCTTTCTTCGCCATAGAACCTCTTTCTTCCAGAGAATTCAGGGGGCAGAGGATAAACATACTGGATTATTCGGCCATCGTCTTTTCGGCACGTTCTACGATCGATGCCTTTTTCCGTCTGTGCAATGAACTAAGGGTCAAGATTCCCGAGACCATGAAATATTTCTGCACCACCGAGGCGGTGGCAATGTACCTGCAGAAGCATATCGTTTACCGGAAAAGGAAAATTTTCTACGGCGACGGCACCGCCGCTTCTCTTATCACGCAGATAGGGACGAAGCACAAGGGCGAGAAATTCCTGATCGCCACGTCTGATTCGACCAACAACGATATTACCCGTCTGTTCGAAGATAACGGGCTGGATTTCAAGAGCGCCATCTTCGTGAAGTCCGTGTCCCGCGACCTGAAGGGGCTTTCCCTGCCCGCCTACGACATGATAGTTCTTTACAATCCGTCCGACGTGAAGTCCATCTATGAAAATTTTCCGGATTTCCAGCAGAATGACATAAGGTTCGTTTCCTACGGGCGTTCCGTGGTGAAGGCTATGGACCAGGCCGGACTGAAAATCGAGATATCCGCACCTACGTCCGAGGCGCCTTCCGTAGCGAAAGCCGTTGAAATCTATCTGGAAAACCACAGATAGCGATGGCTCCCGCCCTGACGAGATTCACCCTTTCGAAGGATGAACGGCTTCATGGCAAACGGGCCGTCGACAGACTTTTTGCGAAGGGGAAGTTCCGTTCCTGCGGATGCCTTCGGTACTGTTATTTAATTGGAAACGGCCTGGAATATACCAGAATGATGGTTTCGGTGCCGAAGAGACTTTTCAAGAGGGCTGTCCGGCGCAATGCGCTAAAACGCAGGATACGCGAAAGCTACCGGCTTCAGAAGCATATCCTTCCGTCCGGTTCAGGGGTCGATATCCTGTTCGTCTACACTGACAGGGAATTTGCGGAAAGCCGGGAGATTTTTACAGTTGTCGGCAGGATTCTGTCGGAGTTGTCCGTGGAAATAAGAAAGCATTATGAAAGAAAGTCCGTGTCCGGACAGGCGGAAACTGGCGGAGACTCTTAAAAAAATCGCCATACTGCCTTTTGTCCTGCTGATTCAGTTTTACAGGAAGTGTATTTCTCCATATACGCCTTCTGCCTGCCGGTATACGCCCACCTGTTCCCAGTATGCGTTGGAGGCATTCCGCAAATACGGCCCTTTCAAGGGAATGTGGCTGACTGTCAAAAGACTTCTAAGATGCCATCCATGGGGAGGCAGCGGATACGACCCGGTGCCATAGCCGCCCGGCCGGGTCCAGGTCTGACACCATAAATTTTTATTTTATGCCGAAAAAGGAAAACATACGGAAAATGTTCGACAATATCGCGCCGAGTTATGATTTTCTGAATCATCTTATGTCTTTGGGAATCGACAGGATATGGCGGAGAAATGCCATAAGGGTAATCTCCGATACCGACAGGCCTCTGAGGGTTCTGGATGTGGCCTGCGGAACCGGAGACTTTTCCATCGGCATCGCGAAGGCGTCATCTGCTGAAAGTTCCGTAACCGGAGTCGACCTGTCGGAAAATATGCTGGAAAAAGGCAGGAAAAAAGTCCTCAAGGCAAGGCTGGAGGATAAGATCGTACTGGAACCCGGAGACTGCGAGCATCTTCATTATGCGGACGGGACATTCGACAGAGTCTCTGTAGCGTTCGGTGTCAGGAATTTCGAGCATCTTGAACTCGGCCTGAAAGAGATGCTCCGTGTACTGAAACCCGGTGGAAAACTCGTAATTCTCGAACTGTCGCTTCCCCGGAATCCTGTTCTGAAATTTCTGTTCAATCTTTATTTTCTGAACATACTCCCCGCCGTAGGAGGCCTGATTTCCGGTGACAGGGCGGCGTACAGATACCTGCCGGCTTCCGTGCAGCGGTTTCCCCGCCCAGAAGCATTCAAGGCGATGATGGCTGAATGCGGTTTCTGCCGCGTCGAGGATTATGCTTTCAGTTCCGGCATCTGCCGCATGTTCGTGGCTTTCCGTCCCGAGTGACGGAAACTCCGGTGAAACTTCCTGTCTTTACAGCAGGAACTCTATATAGCCGAATCCTCCGAACAGCCCGAACAGGAAGGTGGAAATGACCAGCAGCGGGAGCATAGGGTCGAGAGCCTTCCCGGAATATTTCCATACCCCGACAAGATGCCATACGAACAGGGGCAGCGTCAGGACATAAAGATAATGCCACCAGTCGAAAATCCTCATCTGCGAGTACCCGGTCATGCAGAGCCATCCTGCGACGATGAGTGCCGTATGGTAAATCTTCGCTTTCCGTTCTCCTATTCTTACAGGGATGGTTCTCCTGGTTGCCCGGTCGGATTCCATGTCTCTGATATTGTTTACATTGAGTACGGCGGTGCTGAAGCATCCCATGGATATCGCGGGAAGAATCAGTATCCAGGTGCGGATTTCATGCGTAGCCACGAAATATGAACCCAATACCGATACCAGTCCGAAGAAAATGAACACATAGAAGTCTCCCAGGCCTCTGTATCCGTACGGATTCCGTCCCAACGTATATTTGACGGCTCCTGAAATCGCCGCGGCTCCGAGCAGCATCGTAATCAGCGGACCCAGAGCGAAGAACGTCCCGAACGAGAACCATATCAATGCCAGTCCGCAGCCGACCGACAATATTATATATACGGCTATCATCGCCTTGTATTCCTTCTCCGTCATCATCCCTGTAGCCAGCGTATATGCCGGTCCCTGCCTGTCCTCTATCCTGTCCGTGCCTTTCAGAAAATCTCCGAGTTCGTTGGCCGTATTTGACAATATCTGCAGAAATACGGCCGTAAGTACCGTAAAGACAATCACGCCTGCATTTACCCTGTAATCCGATGCTGCGAGCATCAGCCCGAGCGTAACTCCCGCAAGCGACTGCGGAAGTGTCCTCAATCGCATCGCCGTGACGTATGATTTGAATTTTCCCATACTAAAACAACATACAACAAACTAAAACAACATATAAAACAACCCTCCGTACAACCCGCCTCCCGCACAAAAACCCCATCTTTGTCCCCGGTTAAGAATCTTATTCGTCTCTTTCTGTGAAGACTGAAATCAGGGTGTGTGCAATTTGGCCTGATGTTCACAGATATAGGATGGGGGTGTCGGGAGACATCCCCATTTTGTTTTCGGTGCGGAAAGGGGCAAACTACTGCGTTATCTTCGGGATTCGGCCTAAGTCATTTACCTTAGTAAACTCCCTAATCTAATTTCAGTACCGCCATAAAGGCGCTTTGAGGGACTTCCACGGTGCCTATCTGCCGCATGCGTTTCTTTCCCTGTTTCTGCTTTTCGAGGAGTTTGCGCTTTCTCGTGATGTCACCGCCGTAGCATTTTGCGGTCACATCCTTCCTTACGGCCTTGACTGTTTCGCGTGCGATGATTTTCGCGCCTATCGCCGCCTGGATGGCGACATCGAACTGCTGGCGCGGAATGAGCTCCTTCAGTTTCTCGCAGATTTTCCGTCCGAAATCGTATGCGTGGTCGGCATGAATCAGGCTCGACAGGGCGTCTGCCGGGTCGCCGTTCAGCAGGATGTCCAATTTCACTAACCGGGCCTCCTTGAAACCTGTCAAGTGGTAGTCGAACGATGCATAACCCTTGGAAATCGACTTGAGCTTGTCGTAGAAATCGAAAACGATTTCCGAAAGCGGCATGTCGTATGTCAGTTCCAGCCTGTCCGACGTTATATAGTGCTGGTTAACGAGTGTCCCTCTTTTGTCTAAACAGAGTTTCATGATAGGACCGTAGAAATCGGACTTAGATATCACCTGGGCCCTGATGTAAGGCTCCTCTATTTTCGAAATGAGGGTAGGGGCTGGCAGTCCTGACGGATTGTGCACATCCACCACTTCGCCTTGGGTGGTGTACACCTTGTATGATACGTTCGGGACCGTCGTGACGACATCCATATTGAATTCCCGGTAGAGTCTTTCCTGGATGATTTCTAAATGAAGGAGTCCGAGAAATCCGCAGCGGAAGCCGAAGCCGAGAGCCAGGGACGATTCCGGTTCGAAAACGAGGGAGGCATCGTTCAGCTGCAGTTTTTCCAGCGATGAACGGAGCTCCTCGTACTGGTCTGTTTCGACCGGGTAGACGCCAGCGAACAGCATGGGTTTCACTTCCTCGAATCCAGCTATGGCTTCGGAGCATGGCCTGTCCACATGCGTAATGGTATCCCCGACCTTGACTTCGGAGGCTGTCTTGATGCCGGAAATTATGTATCCCACACTTCCGCACGGAATTTCATCGCGCGGGTCGAGTTTCATTTTCAGTACGCCCACTTCATCGGCATCATATTCCTTGCCTGTATTGAAGAATTTGACCTTGTCTCCCGAGTGCAGGGTGCCGTTCACCACCTTGAAATATGCGATGATTCCTCTGAACGAGTTGAATACGGAGTCGAAAATCAGGGCCTGGAGCGGTGCCTCGGGATCGCCTTTCGGCGCAGGAATCCTCTCCACTATGGCATCGAGGATTTCAGGCACACCCTGCCCGGTCTTTCCGGAGGCGCAGAGAATGTCGTCAGGAGAGCATCCGAGAAGGTCTGTCACCTGGTCCGTCACCACATCCACCATCGCGGAGTCCACATCGATCTTGTTGAGCACCGGTATGATTTCCAGGTCGTGCTCGATGGCGAGATAGAGGTTCGAAATCGTCTGGGCCTGAATGCCCTGCGTGGCGTCTACCACAAGCAGCGCACCTTCGCAGGAAGCTATCGCGCGGGACACTTCGTAGGAAAAGTCCACGTGCCCCGGAGTGTCGATAAGGTTCAGCACATATTTCTCTCCGTTGTGCACGTAATCCATCTGGATGGCATGGCTCTTAATCGTGATTCCTTTCTCCCGCTCCAGATCCATCGAATCCAGGACCTGTGCCTCCATATCCCTGGCAGCCAATGTCTTGGTAATTTCTATCATCCTGTCGGCCAGCGTACTTTTGCCATGGTCGATATGCGCGATAATGCAGAAATTCCTGATATTCTTCATAAGGTTCCCTTTTTTCGCCTTCGGCAATGCCGGTGTCTTTCCCTGCATCCGACAGGCATCCTGCAAAGATAACAAGTTTTGCTCAATTCCCGTAATCGCAGGAAAATTCGGAAAAGTTTCCTATATCAGCAGGAAATCACGTACCAGAGTGAGGTACTGCACAGTGTATTCTCCACCGTCCCGGATGGTAAGCAGGCTTTCTTCCATAACAGGAAATCCGGCCGATGTACCTTCCGGAATGTCTGCCGTCCGGTGCAGCCGGGAAAACTCCGCGACTATCCTGGACGGCTTTTTTTTCGGAGTGGTCCGGACGCGGACTATGCGGAAAGGGTGAAGTCCTGACATCCGCGCATGGCGCAGCAGCCAGGTTTCGGTGTCTGCCGGGAGAATGAGGGAGAGGATGCCATTGTCATTCAGGTGTCCTGCTGCGAAAGCGATAAGTTCCCGGTAAGAAAGGAAGGCTGTATGCCGTGCCGTATTTCTCCGCCCGTCCGGTGCCTGGAGGGACATATCGAAGTATGGAGGATTCGAAAAGATGCGGTCGAATCCGGCAGGCGTCTCGTATCCTGGATGAGGACAACTCAAAAGGGCGTTTTCTGCGCTATGCTTGATTCGGAAATCCTCATTTCCGGATGCAGCCGATGACGAGAATTCATCTAAAGAACAGTGCAGGGATTTAAGTTCCGTGTTCCAGGGGGAATTCCCGAAATTGCGTGCAGCCTCGCGTGCCGAGGGTCCGTCGATGTCTATCCCGATAATCACCGGAGCACTCTCCGGTCTCTTTCCGGAAGCACTGTCCGAGAGCACGTCGTCCGAAGCTCCGCCTCTGCCGGAAGCCTCGCCGGAAACCTCCGAAACGCGTTGTGCAGCCATCAGCGCTATCGTTCCGGTGCCGGTTCCCACGTCTAAATACGTCCGGTCTTCACCGCGAATCGTCATCAGCGCCCCGAGAAGCACGCCGTCAGTATTGACCTTCATGGCTGATTCCTTATTTTCAACGCTGAACTGCCGGAAACGGAACACGCTCATCCGATATTCTCCTCAGTAAAAAGTCCGTCACGCATAAAAAGACTTCTGTCGCACATCCGGGCCAGTTCCGGATCGTGGGTCACTATGACGAATGTCTGCCCGGTCCTGTCTCTCAGTTCGAAAAACAGCCTGTGCAACTCCGCCTTTGTCGCACTGTCCAGATTTCCCGAAGGCTCGTCCGCAAACACGACGGCCGGATGATTTATCAGAGCGCGGGCTATGGCTACTCTCTGCTGTTCCCCTCCGGAGAGTTCCGAAGGCTTGTGACTGCCGCGTCCGCCCACTCCCAAATCGGAGAGCAGGGACAAGGCTTCTTCTCTGGCTGCTTTTGAAGATTTCCCTGCGATGAGGGCAGGAATCATGACATTTTCCACAGCCGTGAATTCCGGAAGAAGGTGGTGAAACTGGAAAACGAACCCTGTCTTTGTATTTCTGAACAGGGAAAGCAGTCGTGCATTCAGTCTCAGGACATCGATATTGTCGATAGTCAGGGAGCCTGCATCAGGGGTGGAAAGAGTCCCGAGAATCTGCAGCAGAGTGGATTTTCCCGCTCCGGAAGCCCCCATTATGGACAACACTTCAGATTTGCGCACCGTCAGGTCTATTCCTTTGAGTACTTTCAGTTTGCCGAAAGACTTCTCTATCCCTTTCGCTTCTATTATTACGGAGTCCTGCATTTTTTCTTTTTCCAAATATACTATTTTTCGCTGAGAGAAAAAATGAACTCCAGTCCGCCGCCCTTGCGGTTGAGAGCCCTGATGTCGCCCTTGTGGAAAGCTATGGCATTCCTTACTATCGAAAGGCCCAGTCCGGAACCTCCGTCATCCCTCGTACGTCCTTCGGACACCCGGTAGAACCTTTCGAAAATCTTTGAAAGATGTTCGTCAGGCACGCCTTTTCCGGTATCGTAATATGAGAAATGGAAGTATCCGTCCCCCTTTGCATAGCATTCCACGTGGATTTTTATTTCACATCCGCCGTATTTCAGGCTGTTTTCCATCAGATTCCTGAATACGGCATAAATCAGGCTCTCGTTTCCGTTGACGCACAGGTCATCTTCTATGGCATTTTCCACCAGTATCCCCATATCGTCAAGTCTGGAGCGCAGCTCGTCCGACACCTCGTCCACCACGTTCCGGAGGTTTATCTTTTCCTTGTGCAGCTGTTCCGGGGCTTCTTCTATCTTGGTAATCAAGCCTATATCCCTTATCAGGTCGGAAAGCCTCATAGCCTGCACGTAAGCCCTGTCCAGAAACATTTTCCGTTTCTCGGCGGAAATGTCCTTGCAGACCGTTAGCGTTTCCAGATAGCCCCTGATGCTGCTGACAGGCGTCCGCAGCTCGTGTGCTATGTTGTTCGTCATCTGCTGCTTCATCACCTTGTTCTTCTCCACATTCGTGACATCGTTTACAGATACCTCGCAGCCGTTGTCCGGGTAGACGAGCACCTGCAGGGCGTAGACCCTGCCTCCCTTGCTTACGTTGTACTGGAATACGGGGACATTGTCCACCCGCGAATGGGTGTTTCCGGCTACGAATTCGGCGACCGGTCTGAATATCTCGCTGTCCCAGAGCGAGTCGAGGTCGGGAGTCGGCCGGTCCAGCATCAGGTTCACGAACTGGACGAATTTCGGGTTCGCGTATACTTTCTTCCTTTCCTGGGAAAAAATGGCGATGCCGCCGTCATAGTAATGCAGATGCAGCAGAAGCCTTTCCTTTTCGAGGGCAATCATCCTGTTGCTCTGTTCCAGCCTGTGGTAGCTTGTCAGCATCTGATTGCCGATGTCTCCAAGTTCGGAATCCGGGAAAGACATGTTTTCGTAGTCCACTTTGCCCTGTTCGGCGGCTTCGGCGAATCTGTGCAGTCTCGAAACCCCCTCTCCGAACTTGTCGGACAGGAAAATGATGAAAAACAGGGCGATAAGGAAGACCAGCACCACTATCAGAATGAAAAACGAATCCGGCCGGAGCGCTTTCTTCACGTCGTATTCGAACGGCAGGGCCATCCTGACGATATATCCGCCGTAAGACTTCGCATAGTAGAAATAGTTTATGCCGACGCTGTCCGATTTCCTTATCGAGTTGCCTTCCCTGGCTTTCAGCGCTTCCTTTACCTCGGGCCGTGTCCCGTGATTGTCCATTTTCTCCCTGTCCTCGACGGAATCGTAGACCACGGCCCCGTTCTTGTCGATGACTGTCACTCTCAGTTCGGGAGGGAACAGAGCTACCGTGGACGGATAGTCATCCGACTGGGCTATGATATCGGCATAGCAGGAAAGCCGGTCCTCGAGCATCAGCTTGCGGTTTTCCCTGTCGCTTCTGAACTGGAATACTATGAGCAGCACTGCGAAAAGGGCGAAAACCGCCGCGAAATACGTCAGCAGCTGCCGTTTGTACGATCTTCTTTCTGTTTTCTTCTTCATGTCGGGATTCCGTCAGTCTTCCGCGTTCATTGAATATCCGTATCCGGACCTGTTGGTCAGATAGCCCTTGCATACTCCGAGCTTGCTGCGGATACGCGCTATATGTACGTCTACTGTCCTGTCCAGCACGTACGGGGCATCCTCCCACAGTTCGTTTATCATTTCCTCCCTGGAATATATGCGGCCCGGGTGTGAAGCGAGAAGGGTCAGGATTTCTAGTTCCTTTTTCGGAAAGACTACCGCCGCATTCTCCACATAAACCATTTTCCTCGCCACGTCTATCCTCAGCTTTCCCAGGACTATCTCCTTCTGCTCGTTTTCCTGTTTCCGGGCTCCGCTTCTTTTCAGCACGGCTTTCACCCGTGCCAATACCTCATTGATCGAAAAAGGTTTCGCGATATAGTCGTCGCCTCCGGCCGAAAATCCTGTCAGCAGATCGTTTTCGGCGCTCCTCGCCGTCAGGAATATTACAGGTACCTGGCTGTGCCTTTCCTTTCTCAGTATTTCGGCCATCTTGAAACCGGACATCCCTTCCATCATGACGTCCAGCAATATCAGGTCGATATCCTGGCCGCACTTTTCAAGCGCGGATTCGGCGGAAGACGCAGGAATCACTTCGTAACCGGCATTCTCCAGATTGAATTCCAGGATTTCCCTGATGTCCGGTTCGTCGTCTACGACCATTATTTTCTTTTTGTCCATAATACTATGTAATACAGTGAAAAACGGCACAAAGGTAAAAGTTTTCCTTTTCCGATACTCCTTGCCGGCTGTAAAATTTTTGTTAAGAAATCCCGTAACAATATTTTAACATTTCCGCAACAGAATGCCAACATACCGAACTTATTTTTGCGGCGAAATTCTATAACTCTTTATTATGGACTGGATTTATCTGGGATTTGTGATATTCCTTTTCCTGCTTGCCATTTCCGACCTCTGGGTAGGGGTCAGCAACGATGCAGTCAATTTCCTCAATTCAGCTATCGGCGCCAAGGTCGCCAGATTCAGAACCATTATTATCGTAGCGGCTGCCGGTGTGTTTCTCGGTGCCATTATGAGCAACGGAATGATGGATATTGCCCGGCACGGCATTTTCCGGCCGGAACAGTTCGCCTTCAAGGAACTGATGTACATCTTCCTCGCCGTGATGGTCACGGACATCATTCTACTGGACGTGTTCAACTCTCTCGGGATGCCTACCTCCACAACGGTATCTATGGTATTCGAACTCCTCGGAGCCACTTTCGCCCTGGCGATTATAAAAATGGCGGGAGACGATACCGGACTGGGTTTTGCCGATTATATGAATACCGAAAAGGCATTGTCCGTGATAATGGCGATTTTCGTCTCTGTGGCGATAGCCTTTGTCTGCGGTATTGTCATACAATATATAGCGAGGCTCATCTTCTCTTTCGATTTCCACAAGGGACTGACGTGGAAGATAGGCATCTACGGCGGTATCGCCACTACGGCCATAGTATATTTCATGCTTTTCAAGGGTACTAAGGACCTTGCGTTCATGACGGCCGATGTAAAGACCTGGATTGCAGACCATACCTGGATGCTTCTCGGAGGCTGTCTCGTATTCTTCACCATACTGATGCAGATCCTGCATTTCCTTAAAGTGAACGTCTTCAAGGTGATAGTCCTTAGCGGAACCTTCGCTCTCGCCATGGCGTTCGCCGGCAATGACCTGGTGAACTTTATCGGAGTCCCGCTTGCGGGTTTCTCGTCCTACCAGGACTATATGGCGGCCGGAGGCGGCAATCCGTCCGGCCACATGATGGGCGTCCTGAACGAGTCCGCCTCTACCCCTCTCGTGTTCCTGGTGGCTGCAGGCGTAGTTATGGTCATAGCTTTGGCGACTTCGAAGAAGGCCCACAACGTGACCAAGACCGAAATAAACCTTGCCCGCCAGGATGAAGGCGACGAGATGTTCGGTTCATCCAAGGCGGCGCGCAGCATCGTCAGGTGGAGCAATTCCACTGCCAACTTCATCATCGCCTCGACTCCTGACAGAGTCAAGAGATGGATAGAGAAGCGTTTCGACAAATCTGCCATCGATATCGAGGACAATGCGGCCTACGATGTGGTCAGGGCTTCGGTGAATCTCGTGGTGGCATCGCTCCTCATAGCATTGGGAACATCGCTGAAACTTCCTCTTTCGACTACATACGTCACATTTATGGTGGCTATGGGTACATCCCTGGCCGACAGGGCCTGGAGCCGCGAAAGTGCCGTGTTCAGAATCACCGGCGTGCTTTCCGTCATCGGCGGGTGGTTCCTGACGGCGGCGATAGCCTTTATCAGTGCATTCGTCATTGCCCTTCTGATGTATTTCGGCGGAACAGTCGTGACGGTCGTCATCGTGATTGCGGGTCTGGCCGTAATGATTCACAGCAATATCAAATACAAGGAGAAAGCCGATACGCTGAGAGGCGACAGCGCCTATCAGGAGATTCTGAGACTCAAGGACCCGAAACAGGTCTGGGTGCCGTTCCTCAGATACGTGGCCGAGAACGACAAGTCGTTCCTCGACGAGGTCGCGCTCCAGTACACTGCCGTTACAGACGGTCTGATGCAGGAAAATGTCAGGACTCTGAAGCATGCGATGAATGACCTGAAGAACTACAAGCTCAGGCTCAAGAACCTGCGGAAAAAGGAAACGGTGTGCCTGAGGCTTGCCGACCCGGAAACGGCCCTGGAAAAGAGCGCATGGTTCCATACCGCTTTCAACTATATGGAGCAGGCTTACTACTCCCTGCGCCGTATCTGCGAGCCGGCATACGAGCATGTCGACAACAACTTCAGCCCTATCCCGGCCGAATACTGCAAGGCATTCTCCTCCGTCCGCGATGAACTGGTATCTGCCGTGAAAAGTCTTGCAGACCATTTCCGCGACAGGAACTACGAAGAGATGCGGGCGCAGGAAGAAGCTCTCAGCAGGCTCCAGGTCAAATTCTCGGACCTGCGCAAGGCTCTGACAGTGGATATTCAGGAGAAAAACCTGAATCTAACGGTAGCGTATATGTACCTTAATCTCGTTCAGGAATCCGAACAGCTCTGCATTTCCCTGAAACATTACGCCCGGGCCTCACGCAAGCTTGCATGAGAAAACCGTTTGTCCGGTCAGGAAAAAATTCCTATATTTGACAGAACGGACAAAACGGACTTACTCCCCAATGGAAAACATCTGCATTTATGACCGGGGACAGGAGATAAGCAGGATTATTTTCCGCCCCGGTTTATCGGATATAAATACAGTATTGGAACATTGTGCCGGAAGCCATCCACAGCTTCCGGTTTATCTCATTTATGACAGTGCCGTCGCCTCCTTTGCCGAATCGGTATACAGGGCTGTGTCCGGGGTTCCGGGGACGAAAGTGAAACTGTGCGGCAGCTATGTCGTGGAAACCGCGGAGGAGAGGAAAAACATGTCCACGGTGCTTTCCATGGCGGACTGGCTTCTGGAAAACGGGGCGGACCGTGACGCTTTCATCCTGGCTGTCGGCGGCGGCATCACCACCGATATGGCAGGGTTCGCGGCTTCGATATACAAGAGAGGCGTCCGTTTCGCATACATTCCCACCACCCTTCTTTCGCAGGTGGATGCGGCCATAGGAGGAAAGACCGGAGTTAATTTCAAGTCATACAAGAACATACTCGGAGTCATCCGTCAGCCTGAATTCACGTTTGTCTGCCCTGAAGTCCTGGAAACATTGCCTGAAAGGGATTTCCTTTCAGGGGCCGCCGAACTGTTGAAGACATTTCTGATAGAGGACGGCGGCAGGTACGCGGAAGCCGTGGATTTTCTGGCGGGGCTTCGCAGGGAAACCGGCTGCCGGGACTTCCTGAGGGAAAACCGTGCGGAACTGCTCTCGCTGGTTCGCGGCGCAGCGGCGGTTAAGGCCGGGATTGTGAGCCGCGACCAGTTCGAAGCAGGGGAGAGACGCAAGCTGAACCTCGGCCATACTTTCGCCCATGCCATAGAGAAAAAGGCACGGCAGACCGGAGATGACATCACCCACGGAGAAGCAGTGGCGATAGGGACGGTTCTGGCTGCAGAACTCTCTGAAAAGACTTCACTTGCGGAGAAGGGTCTTGCCGACAGGCTCAGGCAGGATTTCAGTAACGCAGGGCTTCCCACGGACTGCCCTTATCCGGTCGCGGATCTTGCAGAGGCTATGTCCAAAGACAAGAAGGCGGAAAACGGAATCATACATTTCATCCTGCCTGTAGCTCCCGGAGATGTGAGAATCTGCGATATGAAGGCGGAACAGGCTGCGGAATTATTGACTGACACTGAAACAATATGATTTGTATCACTATCCAGCATAAGACAGCCGCGCAGATAGAGGAAATCCTGCGGACGGCGGAGATGGCGGAAATACGTCTCGACAGATGCGACCTGACCGGAGAACAGACAGATGCCTGTTTCGAGTCGGACGTACCGCTCGTGGCCACCTGCCGGGTTTCGGAGGTTATGGCGGCGGACCCTGCACTTTCCGAAATCAAGGCTGCGAGCATCTGTGAAGAACGGCTTTGCAGGGCAGTCAGGGCCGGAGCACGGTATGTGGACGTGGAGGTAGAAGCCCCGAAATTCATGTCCAAGCGGGTCCGCTCCTGTGCCGCAGAGTACGGGACTGCCTTTATCAGGTCATACCACGATTTCGAGGGAACGGCTTTATACGAAACTCTCAGGGAAATGGTCGGCAAGTCTTTCCGCATAGGTGCCGACATCGTGAAAATCGTCACGACGGCGCGGACCCTGGAAGAAGCCGAACGAGTCCTCAAGCTGTACGACGAATTTCCGCCTGAAAGACTTGTCGCGTTTTCAATGGGCGAAGCAGGACGCGAATCCAGAATGCAATGCCTCGCGAAAGGCGCACCTTATACATACGCCGCCCTCGACGGGAAGGATGCCGCCGCCCCGGGACAATGGCCTGCCGGCGAGATGTCTTCGTCCCTGTACCGCGGACGCCGTTTTATCGACGCATCCGTTACCATCCCGTCTTCGAAAAGTTTCGCCCAAAGGGCAATTATTGCAGCTTCGCTTGCCGAGGGGGTCTCCCACCTGTCAGGCTACTCGCCTTGCGGCGACAACGAGTCTGCGATAGCCGTCGCGAGGGCATTGGGAGCACAGGTCAATGTCGACGGTTCCGAGATTGAAATCAAGGGTATAGCCGCTTCTCCGGGCTGTTCGGACCTGAAAGAACTTCATACCGGCGAGTCCGGGCTTCTGACCCGGCTGATGATACCCCTGCTGCCGATGCTCTCGAACCATCCTGTCAGGATTACGGGAGAAAAGACATTGGTGGACAGACCTTTGAAAGGTGCTGTGGAGATGATGTCGGAATTCGGCGTTACTCTCGAAAGCGAAAGCGGAGACTGCCGCGTTCCACTTTCCGTAAAAGGCCCGATACGAGGCGGACAGGTGGAGATTTCGGGAAGATACGGTTCGCAGCTCATATCGGGGTTGCTGATGTCATTGCCGTTGGGCGGAAAATATTCGAAAGTCAAGGTCAGGAATCCCAAGAGCATCCCATATATGTTCATTACACTGGATGTATTACGGAAATTCGGGGTGAAGACCGGCAACGAGATGACCGGCGGGCCTGATTTCATGGAATCCGGAGGCGACTGGTCCCTGTGCGACGAAATCATTTTCAAAATCAGTCCGGGGCAGAGATACCGGGCTGCGGATTTCGCCATAGAAGGAGACTGGAGTTCGGCAGCGAACTTTCTCGTGGCGGGTGCGATTTTCGGAAAAGTCGTGCTGGAAGGCCTTGATACCAAGTCGCTTCAGGCAGACCTTTCCATTATGGACATACTTATGGACGCCGGGGCAAGCCTTTCCCAGACAGGAGACAATTTCGGCCCCGTGACAGTGCAGCGGGCACCGTTGACGGCGTTCGGGACCGATGCTTCGAACTGTCCGGATCTGTTTCCGATAATATCCGTTCTGGCTGCGTTCTGTCAGGGGACGAGCCGGATTTCCGGAGTGGACAGGCTGGCGCACAAGGAAAGCGACAGGGGACAGGCCATACTGGAAATGCTGCTCAGGATGGGGGTCTCCGCCAGAATTGAAGCCAACGAGATGGTGATAGAAGGGCATTCGCTTTCATCCCGCCTTCTGAACGGCAATATGCTGAAGGGAGGAACATTCACTTCGAGTCATGACCATCGGATGGCTATGGCCCTGTCCGTGGCCGGGCTCGGGGCGGACTCTCCTGTCATCATAGACGATACCGCCTGCGTATCGAAGTCGTTCCCGATGTTTTTTGAACTTTTTTCACAGCTGCTATGAATACTTTTGGTCAGAAATTCAGGGTTTCCCTGTTCGGCGAATCCCATGGAAAAGGCATAGGAATCGTTGTGGACGGCGTTCCTGCGGGGATTCCGTTGTCGGAACAGGATTTTACGGAGGATATATTGCGACGCAAGAGCGGAGCAAAGGGCACTACTCCGAGAATAGAGGACGACAAGCCGGAGATTCTCAGCGGAGTTTTCGGAGGCAAGACTACCGGGGCCCCTCTTGCCGTGATTTTCCGTAACAACAATACCAGATCGTCGGATTACGAAATTTTCAAGGAAATGCCCCGTCCCGGACATGCCGATTTCGCTGCCGGTGTAAAATGGGACAATTTCAACGACCCCCGCGGCGGAGGCCATTTTTCCGGACGGCTGACTTTGCCTGTGGTCGCTGCCGGCGTGATAGCCAAGAAGGCTGTCGGCGATGTGTGCGTCAATGCCCGTCTTATAGAGGTTGGCGGGGTTTCCGGCGGGGCCGGGGAGTGGCAGGCAGTTCTGGACAAGGCCATAGAGGAGGGTGATTCGCTCGGCGGAGTCGTGGAGTGTTCCGTCGACGGTGTTCCGGTGGGCGTCGGAGAACCGTTCTTCGATTCAGTGGAAGCCATGATTGCCCATGCCGTCTTTTCGATACCGGGTGTGCGCGGAGTGGAATTCGGCGACGGTTTCCAGGCATCGAGGATGAAAGGTTCGGAGCACAACGACCCTATAGGCTCCGATAGCGGGCATTGCCTGAAAAACGGAGCGGGCGGACTGAACGGAGGTCTCGCCAACGGGAATTCCATCGTATTCCGCGTGGCTTTCAAACCGACGTCGAGTATCCGCAAGGCCCAGACTACCTACGATTTCTCGACGGGTCGGATGGGAACCCTGGAAATTCCCGGAAGGCATGACGTATGTTTTGCATTGAGGACGCCTGTCGTAGTGGAGGCCATGGCTGCCATCGTCATTGCAGACCTGATATTACGTTGATTATGGAAGGAAAACACAGAGTATTCAGTGAGGAGCTGGTGTCGAAAGCCGTAGAAGAGCTGCAGATAGCAGACCTGTGCAATGCCACCATAGGGGAGGTCCTCCTGGTGGCATCGCGTCTCGAAGCCATGACCGGCATACCCTTTATCAGAATGGACCAGGGCTCTCCCGGACTCGAGGCGAACCGCATAGGCGTGGAAGCGGAAAAAGCCGCGCTCGACAGGGGAGTGGGCTCGCAGTATCCGGCGGCGGCAGGTGTCCCGGAACTGAAGGAACAGGCATCACGTTTCGTCAAGGCCTTTCTCGATATCGACATACGTCCGATGTCCTGCGTCCCGACTACCGGCGGGGTGGCGGCGTCTTTCAGTTCGTTCATAGCCTGTACACAGCGCCTGCCCGGGAAAAACAAAGTCCTTTTCATCGATCCTGGTTTTCCCATACAGAAGTCGCAGCTTAAAATCCTCGGAGTGGACTGCGTAAGTTTCGATATACACGATTTCCGCGGACCTGCGCTCGAAGCCGAGCTCGAAAGTTTTCTGTGCAGGGGCGACATAGCGGCGATTATCTATTCGAATCCGAACAACCCTGCCTGGATTTGTCTCGAAGAATCGGAACTGGCCGTTATCGGAAGGCTCGCCACGAAATACGATGCCGTGGTACTGGAGGATCTGGCGTATTTCTGCATGGATTTCAGACACCCTTACGGGAAACCTTTCGAACCGCCGTTTGCTCCGACAGTCGCCAGATACACGGACCGTTACATACTGATGCTTTCCTCATCTAAAATTTTCAGTTATGCAGGACAGCGGATGGCCCTCGCCTGCATTTCGGACGGACTGTTCGATACGTTTTATCCGGCCCTGGCAGAGAGATACGGCGATTCCGGCATTTTCGGGCAGACGTTCACGGCATCCATACTCTATATGATTACGAGCGGATGCACGGCATCCACCCAATACGCATACGCCGAAATGCTGAAGGCTTCCTGTGACGGGCTGCTCGATTTTCACGCAGATACGGCCGAGTATGCACGCAGGGCGCAGCGTATGAAGAAAATATTTACGGAGAACGGATTCCATATCGTATATGACCGCGATGTGACCCTGCCGGTAGGGGACGGATTCTTCTTTACTCTCGGCTATGGCAGCATGACAGGGGGCGAACTGCTGAAGGAACTCCTGTATTACGGAGTAAGTTGCATAAATCTCTCTACCACAGGAAGCCTGCAGCAGGGAGTCAGAGCCTGCACGTCCCGGATGACCGAAGACCTTTATCCGGTGCTGGAAGAACGTATGAGGGCTTTCCGTGAAGACCATCCGGTTTATTGAACACGAATTTACAGAACAGACCTTGAACTATGATTTGGAACAAAAGCAAAGAATGCATGAGCCGGGACGAGATGACCGACCTGCAGGGCAAGCGCCTGCACAAACTCGTGGAACTCGTCTATCATCATGTCCCTTTTTACAGGGAAAAACTTCAGGCGATGGACATTACGCCGGAAGATATCCGTACCGTGGAAGACATCGTGAAACTCCCGTTTACCACCAAGCAGGACCTTCGGGACAACTATCCTCTCGGCCTTCAGGCTGCCGCCCAGTCCGAAATAGTCCGCATACATGCTTCCTCGGGTACTACCGGAAATCCGACAATCGTGGGATACACCGGCCGCGATATCGAAATCTGGAAAGAAGTGGCTGCCCGCTGCCTGACAGCCTACGGCGTCACGCGCAATGATATCTTCTCGGTAGGTTACGGTTACGGTCTTTTCACCGGAGGTCTCGGTGTCCACAACGGCGTCGAATATGTCGGCGCTTCCGTCGTCCCGACATCTACGGGAAATACGGAAAAGCATCTCCGCCTGTTGAGGGACCTGAAAATCACCGGCATAGCCTGTACACCGTCATACGCCCTCTATCTGGCCGAAGCCATGGACAAGGCCGGTCTGACCAAGGATGACATCTATCTGAAAGTCGGGGCTTTCGGAGCGGAACCGTGGACGGAAAACATGCGCAGGGAGATAGAATCCCGTCTCGGGCTCCAGGCATACAATATCTACGGGCTAAGTGAAATCATGGGGCCGGGTGTGTCATACGAATGCGAGTTCAAGCAAGGCTCTCATATATGCGAAGATCATTTCTATCCTGAAATCATCGATCCCGAGACGCTGGAACCTCTCGGCAGAGGCCGGACCGGCGAACTGGTCTTCACCACACTGACCAAGACAGGAATGCCGCTTCTCCGCTACAGGACCAAGGACCTGACATCGCTTATGGAAGGCGACTGCCCGTGCGGAAGAACGAGCGTCAGGATGACGAGGATTATAGGAAGAAGCGATGATATGCTCATAATCCGGGGTATAAACGTATTCCCTTCACAGGTGGAAAGCGTCATTCTCGAAATGCCGGAATTCGAACCGAGGTATATGCTCGTAGTCGACAGGGTGAACAACCTCGATACGCTTCAGGTGCAGGTGGAAGTCAGGAAAGACTATTTCAGCGATGAAGTAGGGGCTATGCTGCAGCTGAAGAAAAAACTGGCGGACAGGCTGAGGAGCATCCTTTCCATAAGCGCGGACGTCAGGCTTATGGAGCCTAATTCCATCCCGCGTTCGGAAGGCAAGAGCGTCCGCATCCTCGACAAGAGGCATATTGATTAATTTAAATTTTTCAAAGCCATGACCATAAAGCAGATATCGATATTTCTCGAAAACAGGAAAGGCCGTATAAACGATGTGACCAAAGTCCTGGCACAGGCAGGTATAAACATGGAGGCGTTCTGCATAGCGGAAACAGCCGATTTCGGACTGATGCGCCTCATCGTTTCAGAAGTGGACAAGGCTGTGGATGTTCTCCGCGCGGCGGATTTCGCCGTCATAGTTACGGATGTCATCAGTATCCGCTGCGACAATGTTCCGGGGGCGCTGTCGTCCGTTCTGGAGACACTGGCTGAAAAAGGGATTTTCATAGAATATATGTACGCATTCTCCAGGAGCGAAACGGCAGATGTCATCATCAAGCCTGACAGGCTGGATGAGTGCGCACGCATACTGGAAGGAATCAGCCGCTGTAGCAGGTGAGTTTCAGCCTGTATTTGAGACTGCCGTCATTCATGTACCACAGTCTTTCCCGGATGTCATTCCGGCAATCCTCCGCCTCCCCGGCCCGGGCATACCGCCTGCGGCTCCAGTCGTCTGGATTTATTTCACAGAGGACGGGTTCCCTGAATCCGTCCTCCGTGAAACCGAGACGTCTGTATACGGCACCGTCAGACCATTCCAGATCGGCATAACTCATAATATCGTCCGGACGGACGTCCCCGATGAATTTTCGGAGCAGTTTTCCCATGCCGCCTGCCACTCTGGTACCGTTTTCCGATGCGTACCGCACCCATTCGTATGACTTTATCTCGCGTCCGTCCTTCAGCCACTTTCTGGCATTTGAAAAAGCGGCGACAGCGACTGTCTGTCCGCCAAGTTTTTCTTTCAGTGCATAACAGTACCTGCACGAAGCCGCTCCGTAACTGTGATTCGCTTCGAGGAAAGCGCCGGCGGCGGACCTGTCGATTTTCTCCGCGGTGCAGTTCCTTGCGAATACGCTGCGGAAATGCCCGGTGTGCGAGAGCAGACGCTGTCTGTACATCATATTCCGGCTTTTCCATCTGTCCTCGGGCACAGTTATGATTTCAGGATTCCCGAACCGTTTCCTTATATCTTCCTTCGCCGAGGACCGCTGTCTGTAGTAGGATTCAGCCTCCCGCACCGACGTGGCGGTACAGGAGGCTGGCAATATGAAAATTTCGTCATTCCGGCCCTGACGGATGAACCGGGCTCTGATGAAAATCAGATTTCCCGCCGTTACAGGCTCGCAGAGGACTCCGTTTTCCTCTAAAAAAACTTGTAAATCTTTTTCTGAACCGTGTGTTTCCAACTCAGAATGGCAGATCGTCTTCAACCTGGTCTGCGGAAGCGTTCTCTACGAAGCCGTGTCCGGTGCTGGCCGCCTCGGCAGGATTCGGAGTGTAGGTGTTTCCGGAGCCTTCCACTCCGGTAGGAGCGAAGCCTGTGGTATAGTTCTCCGGAGCCGGGGCCTCGGTTTCGATTTTCCAGGCTCTGAGATCCGTGTACCACCTGTTGTTGTATTCACGGCTGCTGATGTTGAATGACACCTTGACCTTGTCTCCGATCTGGTATTTTTCGAGATCCTTGACCTTGTCCGCACCCCATACGCTCAGACATACCTGGGACGGATAGTTGCCTTCCTGGAATTCTATTACGAATTCCTGTTTCGACCATTCGCCCCTGGCTGAAGTGCCGCTTTGAACACCAAGTTTTCTGATGATTTTACCTTCGATTTCTAATGCCATAGCAAGTTCCGTTATTTCTTGTCTTCGTTCTTTTCTTCTTCAGCCACTTTGCCGACCTTTACCAGCTCGACATCGAAGATGAGGGTGGAATTAGGTTTGATGGCTCCGGTTCCGCGTTCGCCGTAACCCAGTTCGGCAGGGATGAAGAGTTTGATCTTACCGCCTTCGCCTATGTACTGCAGGCCTTCGGTCCATCCTTTGATGACGCGGTTCATCATCATGCGTACAGGGTCTTTCTCAGGATCGGAAGCATCGAATTCAGTACCGTCGATGAGAGTGCCTGTGTAGTGTACGTAAACAGTATCCTTTTCACCTGGTTTCACCTCGTTTCCGTCAGCCACTATCTGATACTGGAGACCGCTTTCGGTGGTAACGACTCCCGTGTTCTGAGCGTTCTTCTTCAGGAATTCCTCTCCGGCAGCCTTGTTGCTTTCAGATTCGAATTCATGCCTTGCCGAGATGAACTTGTTGAAAAGACGGTTCATCTCGTCCGGGTTTATGTCGAACTGGGAGTTGAATTCCGGAGAATTCATCTGGCCGTCTGCCTTGATGAAGTCCATCATACCTTTCTTGATTTTTGCATAGTCGAGGTCTTCGCCGAAGTTGTTGGCCTTGATGAAATATCCGAAGTTTATACCTACGAGATAACTTACGGAGTCGGTAAGGGCGGCGTCCGGAAGGGAGATGGTTTTGGTTTCGCCGTCTTTTTCCACTGTGATGCTCTTGGGTGTACCCGTGCATCCTGCAATCATTGCTGCCGCTACGGCAGCCGCTGAAAGGAATTTGAATGTTTTCATTGTCTATTGATTTGATAAATATTGTTCTTTGTCAACACATTCTGCAAATATCGTAAATTATTTCGGATGCTGTTTAAGAAATCGTGTAAATTTTCTTAAAAAACGTCAGGCGGCAGAGGCGGCCCGTGCGTTTTACAAAAAGGAGGAAAGTATTTGCGGAAGTGAAAAAAAAATCTAACTTAGTACGGCTAAAACCTCATATATGGCTATCGATTCTAAAACTTTGCACTCGAAACTGAAGGAATTTTTCGGTTTCGACTCTTTCAAGGGTGACCAGGAGCAGATAATTTCCCATCTTGTCTCAGGCAACGACGCCTTTGTGCTCATGCCGACGGGTGGCGGCAAATCTCTTTGCTATCAGCTTCCTGCGTTGGTGATGGAGGGGACGGCGATAGTGATATCGCCTCTTATCGCGCTGATGAAAAACCAGGTGGATGCTATCCGAGGCTTCGTTTCCGGGAACGACGGAATAGCCCATTTCCTGAATTCATCCCTGTCGAAAGCCCAGATAAACGAGGTGAGGGAAGACTTGCTGACCGGTGTCACCAAGCTCCTGTACGTAGCTCCGGAATCTCTGACGAAGCCGGAGAATATAGATATGCTGAAAGAGATCAGGATATCTTTCTATGCCGTGGATGAGGCCCACTGCATATCGGAGTGGGGACATGATTTCCGTCCGGAATACAGGCGTATCAGGAGCATAATAGAGGAAATAGGAGCGGCTCCGGTCATTGCTCTGACAGCTACGGCTACGCCGAAGGTGCAGAGCGACATACAGAAGAATCTCGGAATATCCGGCGCGAAAGTTTTCAAGTCGTCTTTCAACAGACCGAACCTGTATTACGAAATCCGCGACAAATCGGACCCGAAACGGGACATAATCAGGTTCATAAGGCAGAATCCCGGAAAATCGGGCATTATCTACTGCCTCAGCCGGAAGAAAGTGGAGGAACTGTCCGAACTCCTGAATATAAACGGCATAAAGGCTCTTCCATACCACGCCGGTCTGGATGCCAGGACCCGTGCAGAGAATCAGGACAGGTTCCTGATGGAGGAAATCGACGTGATTGTGGCGACGATAGCCTTCGGAATGGGGATAGACAAGCCGGATGTACGCTTCGTCATTCATTACGACATACCGAAAAGTCTCGAAGGATACTATCAGGAGACTGGAAGGGCCGGCAGGGACGGCGGAGAGGGCAAATGCATAGCCTTCTACAGCTACAAGGACATACAGAAACTGGAGAAGTTCATGCAGGGCAAGCCGGTGTCTGAGCAGGAGATAGGCAAGCAGCTCCTGCTTGAGACGGTGGCCTACGCCGAGTCGAACCAGTGCCGCAGGAAACTCCTTATGAACTATTTCGGGGAAGACTATCTGCAGGACAACTGCGGAGCCTGCGACAACTGCCTCCATCCGAAGAAACAGTTCGACGGACAGGAGGAGATGTCTCTGATTATCGAACTGATAGAGTCTATGCCGGAACATTTCAAGATGGAGCATATCGCAAACATACTTGCAGGTGTTTCCAATGCGCTTATCAAGTCATACGAGCACGACAGGCTGGAATTTTTCGGAGCAGGAAAGGACCATTCGGTACGTTTCTGGTGCGACCTTATCCACCAGGGCATTGTCCGTCATTTCCTGGAAAAGGACATCGAGTCTTACGGGCTGATTTACGTCACTGACCTCGGAAGGGAATTCGCCGCACATCCGTACCGGATTATGCTTACCGAGGAACGCCAGTTCGTCGACGGGGAAGATGACGACGATGACATGCCGGCTTCCGCAGGCAGGGCGGGTGGCGGAGGAGGGGACCAGGTCCTGCTGGCCATGCTCAAGGAACTGAGATCTGATCTGTCCAAAAAACTGCATCTGCAGCCGTGGATTCTGTTCCCGGACCCGTCTTTGGAGGATATGTCCATCACCTATCCGGTCACTGTGGACGAACTGAAGAACTGTCAGGGTGTGGGAGAAGGAAAGGCCAGGAAGTACGGGAAGGAGTTCATCGAACTGATTTCCAGATATGTCGAGGAAAACGAAATCGACCGTCCCGAAGACTTCGTGGTGAAGTCTACCGGCAATTCGTCTTCGGCCAGCAAACTGTTCATCATCCAGGGCATCGACAGGAAACTTCCTCTGGAAGACATAGCCAGTGCGAAGAGTCTCGAAATGGATGAACTTCTTTCCGAAATCGAGACTATCGTGGCATCGGGGACCAGGCTGGATCTGAACTATTATATCAGCCAGACTGTCGATGACGATGTCGTGGAAGAAATATACGACTATTTCAGGAATGAGGCCGCGTCCGACTCTCTGTCCGATGCCATGGAGGAACTCGGACAGGACTATGACGAGTTCGAGGTCCGTCTCGTGCGTCTGAAATTCCTGTGCGAGGTCGCCAACTGATTTTCCGGCTTGAGACGTCAGATTTTTTCCAGTACAAGTTGCCTTTTGCGGAAATGCGCCGCGTGGGTGAAGCCGCAGGACTTGATGAAATCGGCGTATATCCGGAATTTGTCCCCTACCCTTGCAGGGTCATGCGAATCCGACCCTAAGCTGACGGCCTCTCCTCCCGTTTCCCTGAACCTTTTCAGGATATCCGGATCCAGAACCGGGGTTCTTCCCTTGTAGTCCTGATAGGTCTTGGTATTGATTTCCAGGGCTTTCCCGTTCTCGGCCAGATATCTGAACATAGTGTCGAAAATATCGGGGAAGTCCCTGTAGCAAATGCTGCATTCCGGATAGGGGGCATATCTGGCCACGTAGTCGAAATGTCCCATAATGTCGAAGTCTCCGAGCAGAATCATCTCGTTGCAGATGGTCTCGAGATAGTGTCCGTATGCTTCTTTCCAGCCCTTGCCCTCGTAGTAACCGCCCCAGAACGGGTCCGTGTCGTCAAGATAGTGTACCGAGGCTATGACCTCGTCGAATTTCCACTCTTTCAGCAGCCTGCGGTTTTCCTCCCTGCTTTTTTCCTCCAGTCCGATTTCGATTCCCTTGAAAATCCTGAAATCCGGCAGGAGTTCACGTACTCTGTCTATTTCTTCCTGCTGCGCGGCAATATCGAACTGTTCCGGAACCAGATGCTCGAATTCGGCCTTTACGGGAGGGACGAAAAAATCGCAATGGTCCGTAAAGCACATTCCCGAAAGTCCGGCCGCCCGGCCGGCACGGGCTGACGCCTCGATGGTGGTGCGGCTTCCGTCGAATGAGAACTGGCTGTGGTTGTGGTTGTCGTAGAATGATGCCATAAAGGAATTCCTGTCTGTGAATCCGGGATCTAACTCAGGCCGTCGATGACGCCGTCCGTGATGTCTATTCTCAGAGCCTGAGGGGATTTGGGCAGTCCCGGCATCCTGATGATGTCACCGGCTATGGCCACTATCATTTCCGCCCCGGTATTTATGACTATGTCGCTGATTTCGAACTCGAAACCCGACGGGGCCCCGTATTTTTTCGGATCCTGCGAAAAGGAATACTGCGTCTTCGCTATGCAGACAGGAAAATGCGATATGCCGAGAGAACGTATCCTGTCCATCTGTCTGAGGCTTCTGGAACTGAATTTCACCGAACCTGCCCCGTAGATGTTCCTGGCGACGGCTTCTATCTTCCCGGCCGTGTCGAGCGTGTCCGGATATGTCAGTCTCAGCGGCCCGGAAGGGTTCCTGTCTATGAGTTCCACGACTTTACGTGCCAGGTCTGCGGCGCCGTTTCCGCCGCGGGCGTATGCATCGTTGACGGCGAAGCCGACACCGTTTTCCTCGCAGTGGCGTCTGACCATATCTATCTCTTCTTCAGTGTCGGAAGCGAATCTGTTGAAGCAGACCAGAACAGTCTGGCCGAAGCCCTTGAGATTGCTGATATGTCTGTCGAGGTTCGAAAAGCCTTTGCGGATGCCTTCGGCATCGGGTTCCTTGATTTTCTCCAAAGGTACGTCTCCGTGCATCTTCAGTCCCTGGAGAGTGGCTACTATCATGGTCAACTGAGGGCACAGTCCGCTTTTCCGGCATTTGATGTTGAAGAATTTCTCCGCTCCGAGGTCTGCGCCGAACCCGGCTTCCGTGATGACATAGTCTCCGAATGTCATGGCTTCCCTGGTGGCGATGACGGAGTTGCAGCCGTGGGCTATGTTGGCGAAAGGACCTCCATGCACGATGGCTGCCGACCCCTCCGTGGTCTGCACGAGATTCGGCTTGATGGCGTCCGCCATCAGGGCAGCCATCGCCCCGGCCACGCCCATATCGTTCACCGTAAACGGCTTGTCATCGAACGTATATCCCAAAGTGATGTTCCCTATCCGCCTTTTCACGTCATCGAGGTCTTTCGCCAGACAGAGTATCGCCATAATCTCCGAAGCCGGTGTGATGTCGAATCCGGATTCCTGCGGGATTCCGTTCGTCCGCGGACCGAGTCCCGTGACGATATTCCTGAGCGACCTGTCGTTTACGTCCAGAACCCTCTTCCATACGATTTCCTTCAGCGCGAAACCTTCTGCCTGATGCTGGTACAGGTAGTTGTCCAGCAGGGCGGCTATCATATTGTGCGTGGAGGTCACTGCATGGAAGTCTCCCGTAAAATGCAGATTTATCTTTTCCATCGGAAGCACCTGGGCATATCCGCCGCCGGCTGCCCCGCCCTTGAGACCGAAACACGGGCCGAGCGACGGCTCGCGGAGGGCTACGATGGCTTTTTTCCCGATTTTCTCCAGCCCCATGGCCAGTCCTATGGAGGCGGTGGTCTTTCCGATTCCGGCCTTGGTGGCGGTTATGGCCGTCACCAATATGAGCCGGCTTTTCTTCATCTTTTCCTCATCGATGAGGCCGACAGGGATTTTGGCCATGTAACGGCCGTACTGTTCGATTTCGTTTTCTCCGATTCCGATGCCGGCAGCCACCTCGGCGACAGGCTTCATTTCAGTGCTTCTCGCTATTTCGATATCCGTTTTCATGATCTAACGTTGGTTCGACGAATATATTGGCGTCAGTCCGATGACAGGTCGCGAAATTACAAAATAATTTGTACTTTTGCATTTATTGGTACGGATAGATTTGCAGGACTTCCCGTACCGGAACCATAAAATCCATACATTATGATTACTTTCGGATTCAAGAATAAGTTCAGCGGCTGGATCAGGGCCGTCATCGCCATCCTGATAGGCCTGCTTATGGTCATAAGGCCGGGTACATCCCTTATAATAGTCGTCAAGATCATAGCCGCGATACTGATAGCCACAGGCATCGTCACTTTGGTCTACGGAATCATAAACAGACGTTCGGGCGGTATGGGGCTTCTGGTATTCAATACCGTGGTCGACATCGTCATCGGAGCCCTCCTTTTCGCATTTCCGGAATTCGTGGCGAGCTTCGTCATCATCGTGATAGGGGCCGTCCTTCTGGGCTTCGGCGTTTCCCAGATCGTTGTCATGATAAGCGCGGCTTCCATGGTCCTGATTACGCCATGGACATTCATCCTTCCGGTAATATGCGCGGGAGGCGGACTTCTGCTGCTTCTCCGTCCGTTCGAAGGGGCCGCCACCATGACCCTTCTTGCCGGTATCGCCATACTGGTTTACGGCCTGTCGGAACTCTTCACTACCTGGAAAATGGCCAGGGCCATGAAGGAATACGAAATCAGGTTCCCTTCATCATCCGGGTCTTCGGACGGCGGGAAGAAGGGGACGGATTACAGCGGAGTGAAGGATGCCGAGTTCGAGAAAGTGGATGAGTGACAGATGATTCCGCGGGAAACTGTAGACAGGATACTGGATTCTGCCAGAATCGAGGATGTCGTGGGCGACTTTGTCTCATTGAAAAGGCAGGGGGCTAATTTTATAGCCTGCTGCCCTTTTCATAATGAGAAGACGCCTTCGTTTTACGTTTCCCCGGCGAAGGGCATTTTCAAATGTTTCGGCTGCGGCAAGTCCGGGACGGCCGTGGGTTTCGTCATGGAGCACGAAAGCATGTCCTACGTCGACGCCCTCAAATATCTGGCGAAGAAGTATCATATAGAAATCGTCGAGAAGGAAGAAACGGCCGAAGAAATAGCCCAAAGACAGCACGGCGAGAGCCTGCTTTTAGTTTCCGAATTCGCCGCCGGTTTTTTCAGGGACAGTCTGAGGACTGCCGACAACGGGGTCGGCTATGCTTATTTCAAAACGCGCGGCCTCGAAGACGAAACGATTGAGAAGTTCGGCCTGGGATGGGCTCCGTCCGGCAGGACGACGCTGCTGTCTGCTGCGAGGAAGGCCGGCTACAAGGAAGAGTTCCTGATAGATACCGGCCTCTGCTACAGACGGGATGACGGTCAGGTCATCGACAGGTTCTACGACAGGGCGATGTTTCCCATCCATTCTCCGGGCGGCAGGGTAATAGCCTTCGGAGGCAGGACACTGCGCTCCGACAAGACCGTGGCGAAGTACGTGAACTCCCCCGAAACCGAGATTTACGTGAAAAGCCGCTCTCTCTACGGCATCTGGTTCGCGCGCGGCGAAATTGTCCGTCAGGACAAATGTATCCTCGTGGAAGGGTATCTGGACGTGATTTCCATGTACCAGTTCGGCATACACAATGTCGTGGCCTCAAGCGGGACATCGCTCACTGTCGAGCAGATACACCTGATCCGGAAATACACTTCCAATGTCACCATCATCTACGACGGGGATCCGGCAGGCATAAAGGCAGCCTTGCGCGGAATCGGGCTTGTCCTGAAAGAGGGGCTTAACGTAAAGGTGATACTCCTTCCTGACGGAGATGATCCTGATTCCTTTTCCCGGAAACATACATTGGACGAAGTCAGGAATTTCATAGAGGCGCACGAGCAGGATTTCATAAGTTTCAAATCAGACATATTGCTGGCTGAAGCCGGCAGCGACCCGCTGAAAAAGGCCAATTTCATAAATGACATCGCGGATACTGTCGCTATGATTCCAGATCCGGTGAAACGCTCCGTCTATGCGGAAATGTGTGCCGAAAGGTTCAACATATCTTCGAATATCCTTTTCGACCGCATCAGAAGTACGCGCCGGGATATGTTTGCCGCGGAGAAAAAGCAGGAGGAGAGCAGGAAACTCAGGGAAGAAATAGCATCGGGAACCGGAAACAATACCGCCGGAACTTCTTTTGCGACGCGGTCTTCGGAAACGGTGAAATTAGAGTCTCCGGCACTGGCTCCCTGTGAAAAGGAACTCCTCGGGTTCATAGTGGAGCATGGCCGTTCGCTCCTCGAATTCGACAGGGATTCCGAATTTTATGTTCCCGATTCCGAGCAGGATACAGTGGCCGAGTTCATAGACGGAGCCCTGACTGCGGACGGCGTGGTCTTTTCGAATTCGGCATACAGAAAAGTGTACGAAGAATATTTTACCCTGTATGACCAGGGACTGACGCAGGAGCAGATCCAGTCGCGGCTGATGAACAGCGAGGATTCCGACATTGCCGCGGTGGCGGCCGACCTGCTGGTGGACAAATATTTGCTGACGGTAGACAATTATCGCAATTCCCTGACCTCCGTTGCGACACAATTGATTATCTTTGTGCCGAAATCGCTGCTTGCATATCAGAGCCGCCGTCTGGACGAAATGCTGAAAGACCTGTCGCGGGAACTTCCGTCGGCGGAACCTGACGGGCAGGCCGGTATCCTTGAAAAGATGAATGCCCTGAACAAGGCGAGGACAGTGATCAACCGCAAGTTGGGGCGGGTTTAATATAAAACTATATGAAAAAGGAATATAACAGGACTTTGGTCACGTGTGCGCTGCCGTATGCCAACGGACCGGTGCATATCGGACATCTGGCCGGGGTATACGTGCCGGCGGACATTTATGTCAGGTATTTGAGGATGAGGGGCGAAGATGTCCTTTTCATCTGCGGTTCGGATGAGCATGGCGTGCCTATCACCATAAAGGCCAGAAAGCAGGGCTGCACTCCGCAGGACGTAGTGGACAGGTATCATAATATTATAAAGAAGTCTTTCGCCGGTCTCGGTATAAATTTCGACATTTATTCCAGGACGACTTCGGCCGTGCATCACCGGAATTCCGCGGACTTCTTCCGCAGGCTTTACGATGAAGGAAAAATCGTGGAAAAGGAGAGCGAACAGTATTACGACGAAGAAGCGAAAACATTCCTCGCCGACCGCTACATAGTGGGAACCTGTCCGAAATGCGGAAACGAAGGCGCCTACGGCGACCAGTGCGAGAAATGCGGAAGCACTCTGAGTCCCGACGAACTGATAAATCCGAAATCGGCTCTGAGCGGAGGCGCATTGGTGAAGAAAAAGACGAAGCACTGGTATCTGCCGCTCGACCGGTACGAGCCATGGCTCAAGGAGTGGATTCTCGAAAACCACAGGGAGTGGAAAACGAATGTCTACGGTCAGTGCAAGTCCTGGCTGGACGGCGGTCTCCAGCCCCGTGCCGTGAGCCGCGACCTGGACTGGGGCGTTCCCGTTCCGGTGGAAGGAGCCGAAGGCAAGGTGCTCTATGTATGGTTCGATGCGCCTATCGGGTACATTTCGAACACCATGGAACTTCTTCCGGAGAGTTGGGAGAAATGGTGGAAATCTCCGGATACCAGACTGGTGCACTTTATCGGGAAAGACAACATCGTCTTCCACTGTATCGTCTTCCCGTCCATGCTGAAAGCCGACGGCACCTATATCCTTCCGGACAATGTCCCTGCAAACGAGTTCCTCAATCTCGAAGGCAACAAGATTTCCACTACGAGAAACTGGGCAGTCTGGCTGAACGAATATCTGGATGAGTTCCCGGGTCAGGAGGATGTGCTCCGCTATGTCCTCTGTGCCAATGCCCCCGAGACAAAGGACAATGACTTCACCTGGAAAGACTTCCAGGCTCGCAACAACAGCGAACTGGTCGCCATTCTCGGCAATTTCGTAAACCGCGCCGTAGTGCTGACGCACAAATATTTCGGAGGCAGGGTCCCTGCCAATGCCGGACCGGAACCGATAGATGCCGAAGTCCTCGCACAGATTCCACAGCTGAAGAAGGCCGTGGAGGAGAATCTGGAGCATTACAGATTCCGCGAGGCTTTGAAGGAAGCCATGAACATCGCCCGTGTCGGGAACAAGTATCTTACGGATACCGAACCATGGAAGGTCGCGAAGACCGATATGGACAGGACCGCATCGATTCTCAACGTTTCCCTGCAGATATGCGCCGACCTGGCCATAGTCTTCGAGCCGTTCCTGCCGTTCTCGGCCGAACGTTTGAGAAAAATACTGAACGCCGGTATAGCGGCCGGTGAAGACCACCGCTCGGGCGAGGAAGGCACGCACAGCGAAAATATCTTCAAGACGGGAGAATCGGCTGCCCTGCATACCGTCCCGTACGGTTCTTCTTCGGAATCCGGAACTTCGCAGGTCATCCTTTCGTGGGAAGATCTCGGCGGTACTTCCATCCTGGAAGAAGGCCATCAGCTCGGAGAGCCTGTTCTGCTTTTCAGCAAGATAGAGGATACCGTGGTGGAGGCCCAGGTAAGGAAACTGAATGAAACGAAGGCGGCCAACGAGGCTGCCGCCAGGGAGGCTGCCGCGCATTCCGCAGCTCCGCAGAAGCCGGAATGCACTTTCGAAGACTTCGAAAAGATGGATATCCGCACCGCTGCCGTCCTCGAAGCCGAAAGGGTGCCTAAAACTGACAAACTGCTCAAACTCACCATAGATACGGGTATCGACAAACGTACCATAGTGTCTGGTATCGCCGAGTACTACACGCCGGAACAGATGCTCGGCAAACAGATCTGCATCCTTGCGAACCTGCAGCCGAGGAAAATCCGCGGCATCGAGTCCAAGGGTATGATTCTTATGGCCCGTCAGCCGGACGGCAAGATGCGTTTCATCACTCCTGAAGAAGCCCTCGCCAACGGGGCCGAAATCGGGTAATTATCGCGGCATGAAAATCTCCTGGCATCATAGTCTCCTGGGACACAATACATTCGGCATGAATGTTTCCTGCGCCTGTTATGCGGAGTATGACAGCGAGGCGGAACTGACGGCCTTTTTTGCGGAAGGCGGACAGTCCGCTCTGCCGAAGCCTTTCCTTCATATCGGTGCGGGGAGCAATCTCCTGTTTACCGGAGATTTCCCGGGCACAGTCTTTCATTCCGGGATAAAGTTCATCAGAGAGGTGCCTGACAGGACAGGTGCACCAGAAAAGCTGTCTGTCGAAGCAGGTGCCGGTACTCCCTGGGATGAATTCTGTCTGTGGTGTGCGGAACGGGGGTTGTGGGGTCCGGAAAATCTTTCGGGGATACCGGGAGAAACCGGCGCTGCCGCAGTCCAGAATATCGGTGCATACGGAGTGGAGTTTCAGGATGTCGTGTCTGCGGTGCGCTGTTTCGATGCAGTCACCTGCTCCGTGAAGACGATAAGGAAGGCGGATTGCCGTTACGGTTACAGAGACTCGGTTTTCAAACAGTCTGCGAAGGGCCGTTACATAGTCGTTTCCGTGATTATGGAACTTTCGCGCAGGGCGGTCCCGCGACTCGGATACGGGCATGTCAGGGCTGCGGCCGAGGCGGCGTTGTCGGAGACGGGACAGGAATCTCTGACACCTGGACTGATGAGGAAGGTGATTCTGGATATCAGAAATTCGAAACTCCCCGATCCTGCGGAAATCGGGAATGCAGGAAGTTTCTTCAAGAATCCGGTCGTGCCGAGGTCTTCCTATGACAGGGTGGAAAATTACGCCCGGTCCAGATACGGACAGGATTATGCGGTGCCTCATTTCGATGCCGGTTCCGGTTTTATCAAGATTCCGGCCGCCTGGCTTATCGAACAGTGCGGCTGGAAAGGCTTCAGGGACGGCAATGTCGGTGTACACGACAGGCAGCCGCTCGTGCTGGTGAACCTTACGGGGAAGGCGTCGCCGGATGAAATCATTGCCTTGGAGAAAAAAATCATCGCTTCCGTATACGATATTTTCGGTATCGGCCTGCACCCGGAAGTGGAACATATATAATTGGAAAAACTTTATGAGTTCGTTCGTCATAGAAGGAGGATACAGGCTTTCAGGCTCTATCAGACCTCAAGGGGCCAAGAACGAAGCCCTGGAGATAATATGCGCCGTTTTGCTCACAAGTGAGGAAGTGGTCATCTCGAATATCCCTGAAATACTCGATGTCAGGAACCTCATACTTCTGCTCGAAGGCATGGGTGTGAAGGTCAGGAGAATGGAAAAGGGAAAGTATTCCTTCAGGGCGGACGATATCGATACTTCATACGTGGAAAGTCCGGAATTCGTCAGGAAATGTGCGGCACTCAGAGGCTCGGTGATGATTACGGGACCGCTTCTCGCCCGCTTAGGACATGCGTATTTCCCGAAACCGGGCGGAGACAGGATAGGCCGCCGCAGGGTCGATACCCATATTACCGGTATGCTGAATCTCGGGGCGTCTTCGTATTATGACCAGGACAGGAAAGCCTATTACCTGCATATCCCGGCAGGGACGAGACTTCACGGTACATACATGCTTCTGGACGAAGCGTCCGTTACGGGAACGGCGAATATCCTGATGGCGTCGGTTCTGGCCGAGGGCAGGACCGTAATTTACAATGCGGCATGCGAACCGTATATCCAGCAGTTGTGCCGGATGCTCGTGCGCATGGGGGCCAGAATCGAAGGCATCGGCTCGAATCTCCTGACAGTCACCGGAGTGGAACGTCTCGGCGGAACGGAACATACTGTCCTTCCGGATATGATAGAAGTCGGCAGTTTCATCGGGATGGCAGCCATGAACCGCAGTTCAGTGACCATAAAGGATGTCTCTTACGGTGACCTCGGCATCATCCCGGAGTCGTTCCGCCGGCTCGGGGTGAATCTTGAACAGCACGGAGACGATATATACGTTCCGGAACAGGACAGCTATGTGATAGAATCGTTTTTGGACGGCTCGATAATGACCATAGCGGATGCTCCCTGGCCGGGCCTCACACCGGATCTGCTGAGTGTGATGCTGGTGGTGGCCACACAGTGCCGCGGGAGCGTGCTGATTCACCAGAAAATGTTCGAGAGCCGTCTTTTCTTCGTGGACCATCTGATAGACATGGGCGCACAGATTCTTCTCTGCGACCCTCACCGCGCCGTAGTCATCGGGCATGACCACAAGTTCCAGCTCCGTGCCAACAACATGCTGTCCCCCGATATCCGTGCAGGTATCGCGCTTCTTATCGCGGCAATGTCGGCGAAAGGCACGAGCGTCATAGGAAACATCGAACAGATAGACCGCGGCTACGAGGATATCGACCTTCGCCTCAATGCCCTCGGCGCCCATATTGCGCGGCAGTAGAGGCCGCGACCTCTGTTTACTGCAGTTTCCGGATGAAATTGAGCCCGTCGCGGACGGGGATGATGACGGATTCGACACGGGGGTCGGAGGCGACCATGTCGTTGAAACGGGCTATGCTCAGCGTCTGCCGGTCCTGCGGCAGGGGAGACTGCCATACTTTGCCGTCCCACAGGACATTGTCTGCCAGAATATACCCTCCGGGTCTCACTATGTCGAATACCAGTTCATAATATTCCGGATATTCCCGCTTGTTGGCATCTATGTAGACCATATCATACGGAGGTCTCGTCCGGTCATCCAAAATCTCCCTGCGCAGAGTCTTCAGACTGTCCTTCGCGTCTCCGAGAATCAGGCTTATCTTGTCCGCGACACCTGCCCTTTCGAAGCCTCCGGCAATGATATCCTCAAGTTCGTCGTTGATTTCCAATGTATCCAGGTGCCCGCCTGCGGGCAATGCCGATGCTATGCACACGGCCGAATATCCTGTAAAGGTCCCGATTTCCAGTATCCTTTCCGGCGATATGGCCCCGACCGTCATTTTCAGGAAGCGTCCCTGTACGGGGCCGGTAAGCATCCTGGCATGATTCGTTCGTATATGTGTCTGTTTTTCAATCCATTCCAATGCCTCTGACTGCGGGGATGAATGTTCTCTGAGATATTTTTCCATAATATTTTCCATCGGGTGCCTGATGTATTCTGCCGGTTCGGAAAGGGATGATGCGCCGGATTACAGGAAGACGAGCCGGCACAGGCTGTCCCGGTCGAATATCTTCATAGCGGCGTCCCTGATTTCTTCGGCACTCACATTTTCTATTTTTTTCTTCGAATCTTCATCCGAAAGGACTTTCCCGTATGCGAGAAGGCTCTTTCCCATCGCCAGGCACTGGGTTTCGCCGTTGTCCGAACATATGGCCATCTGGCCGAGAAACTGTTTCTTGGCCGCAGCCAGTTTCGAAGGCGGGAGAAGCCCCGACTGAAGCCTGCGGATTTCCGTGTCGATTACTTTGTAGCAGTTATCCAGGTTTTCCCTGTCGCAGCCGAGGCATATCGCCACTATTCCGCAGTCCGAGTATTGGGTGTATGTGCATTCCACGCCGTAGACCCAGCCGTTTTTCTCTCTCAGCCTGTAGTTCAGTATGGAGTTGCTGGCTGGACCGCCGAGAATGTTGCACAACAGAATCGTGGCAATCCTTTCCCTTTCATCGTACAGGGATGGAGCCAGATTCCCGATAACGCAGTTCAGCTGATGGTTTTTCTTGTTTACGGTCTTGTCGAACCTGGCCGGCGACGGTCTGAAGCCGGCTGCCTTGCCTGACCTGACGGTATTGCCGGGGAATGCCGGCTCCTGACAGGATTCCTCATATCCTGAAGCCCCCGGGAACCATTTCCCGGCCAGTCCGGCGACGAATTTCTCCATTCTGTCCTCATCGATGTCGGCTACGACAGTAAAGGCCATTTTTTCAGGGACGAATTTCTCTTTTACGAATGCAGCCAGGTCGTTTCTCCGGATTTTCTTCACTGAAGCCACCGTGCCCAGTATCGGCGAGGCCAGCGGATGTCCGGCGAAAAGCATTTCTTCGAATTTGTCGTATATGTCCTCGGCAGGGGAGTCCTTGCAGGAATTTATTTCATCGGCCACCACTCCTTTTTCGATATCTATTTCCTCCTCCGGGAATGTCGCCGAAGTCGCCAGTTCGAACAGCAGGTCGGCGGCTTTCTTCAGATCTTCCCTGAGAACTGTGGCGTGCAGCACTATTTCTTCCTTTGTCGTATAGGCGTTGAGTTCTCCTCCGAGCCTGTCCAGATAACCGTTTATCACCGGGGCGCTTTTCTTTTCGGTGCCCTTGAATATCGTGTGCTCTGTAAAATGTGCGATTCCGGGGCGGTATCCCGCCTCGTCTCTCGTTCCGCATTTTATGCTCAGGGCGCAATACGCCACCGTTTTTCCGCTTTTCTTTACCGCGTATTGCAGCCCGCAGTCTGTTTTTCCGTATTTCATAAATCCAGCGTCAGTCCGACGAATTGTTTTTGCCCGGCACCAATCCTTTATCTTGATACGATTCTGCTGATGTCTTCGAGAAGGAAGCCGGGACCGAACCGTTTCGTGATTCTGTGCTTGCGATAGTAGAACAACTCGTGAGTTTCGGCATTGATCAGCATCTTGTAACAGTAGGAACCCGGTTTTGCATCGGCCGGGCTGACCGTATAGCTGATCAGGGTGCCGGGCCTGCGGTCCGTCATCATCCGGTCCGCCTCATCCGTGTCTGTCACCGAGATTCCGTGCCTCGGATGAAGTTTTACGAGCTCTTCCTTCATTCCGTCCGCCAGATCATCTTCCGCGAATACTATGTCCATATCGTCTGAACGGCTCAGGTTCATGGTATAGTTCGCCAGCCCCGAATATGCGGCTATGTCCTTTTCCATCGACAGCAGGATATGTTCCTGAACTATGTCGAGCAGGGCGGGCAGAAAGACGAATTCCCTGCCGTCAGGGTCTTCCGCCGACATTACGGGTACGGTTACGACATCCAGCATTCGGTCCAGCCCTTTGGCTGCCGCGGCTCCGCCCTTCATAACCGACAGCATGGCCAGTCCTGGTTCGGATTCCTTTCTGAACTGGCCCTTTACCACCATCAGGAAATAATACTCGTCGTCCGTCCTGATTTTCTCGAACTCCTGCAGGGTGCAGAATTCGAACGGCGATATTCTCCATCTGCTGCGGATTTCATCCTTGAAAGCGGCATCGAAAAACAGGTTCCCTGTCAGCACTATCTTCGTCGTCTTTTCCGTAAAATCCTCTATTTTAGTCTTTTTCGTATTTATCTGGGCTTGTGCCGAAAGTATTACCGGCACAAGCGATGCGAGGGCTGCCAATACAAATCTTTTCATCCTGATAGTCATATTTGCCGCAAATTTATAAAATAATCATTACTTTTGTAAGATATACGTTTTATGTCGGGGAAGCATATGTCGGAATACATAGTATCAGCCAGAAAATACAGACCGGACAGTTTCGAGTCGCTGGTCGGACAGGAAAACATAGCCAGAACCCTCAAGAATTCCATCAGGCGGGGGCAGCTGGCTCATGCATATCTGTTCTGCGGACCGCGCGGAGTGGGAAAGACCAGTACCGCGAGGATTTTCGCGAAGACCATCAATTGCGCGGATCCCGGCCCGGATATGGAGCCGTGCGGCAAATGCGAGTCCTGCCTTTCGTTCGCCGAGGGGCGTTCATACTGCATTCACGAACTGGATGCCGCTTCGAACAACGGCGTGGATGACATAAAGGCGCTGATAGACCAGGTGCGTATCCCGCCTCAGACTGGCCGGTACAGTGTCTACATCATCGACGAGGTGCATATGCTGAGTTCTTCGGCTTTCAATGCTTTCCTGAAGACTCTCGAAGAACCGCCTGCATACGCCATATTCATACTGGCTACGACCGAAAAGCACAAGATACTGCCTACCATTCTGTCGCGCTGCCAGACTTATGATTTCAACAGGATTTCAGTGGAAGGCATAGTCGGGAATCTTCGGAATATAGCCGGAAAGGAAGGTGTATCGATAGATGACGAGTCCCTTCACGTCATAGCGATGAAGGCCGACGGGGCTATGAGGGATGCGCTGACTATTTTCGACCAGACGGTGGCTTTCTGCGGGAAGGAAGTCCGTTATGAGGAGGTCCTGAAAAATCTGAATGTCCTCGACTATGAATATTCGTTCGCGCTTACGGACGCTTTTCTGGCGGGGGATTACAGGACGGCATTTCTCACGTTCGACGAGATTCTGGCGAAGGGATTCAATGCGCTGCATTTCGTTTCAGCGCTGAGTTCGCATTTCCGCGACCTTTTGGTGAGCAGGACTGCAGGACTCGAAGCCTTGCTGGAGCTGCCGGAGTCTTTGAAGAAGCGGTACAGGGAGCAGGCGGAGCGCTGTCCGCTGCCTTTTATTTATGAGGCTATGAATATTACCGTGCAGTGCGAGTCTGCATACAGGTCCAGCATAAATCCGCGTTTTCTGATAGAGCTTGCACTTATGAAGCTCAGTACTGTAGCAGCGCGGCAGGCCGGTCAGCCGATGGTATCGGCTGGGGCCGCTGCGGCTGCGCCGCCGCAGCCTGCTGCCGCCCCGAAGGAGGCGTCAGCCCGGCCTGCCGGTTTCTCAGCCCCGGCCTCAAGCCCCGCCGTTTCCCGGCCTCAGGCAGAAGCCGGAAAGCCTTCTCCCGCTCCTGTCCCGGCTTCATCACAGGAACCTGCCCCTGCTTCGCCGCAGTCCTCCACTGCTTCGGAGGAGATACCATCCCCGGCAGACTCGCCGGCTCTCTCGGCCGCTCCGCAGCCCGCCGGCGGGACCCCGCGGCCGAGAAAGTCCAGAACCGCCAGGACCTCTGCGCTGTCTCTGAATTCCATCCTCGAAAAATCGCCGGACATCGCTCCGGCATCCGGAACAGAGACGCCTTCCGCTTCGGAAAACATTTCCGATGAAGACATTATGGCCAAATGGCATGACCTGGCTGCATCATACGCTTCCAAGCCGCGCCTCAGCAATACCCTCAACTCCTCAAAACTCTCCATCTCGGAGCAGGAAGGAGCCAGATACCTTACGTTCACCGTCGCGAATGCCGCCCAGAAGGACTGGATAGAAAGCAAACTGCTTCATGAACTTGAAGGCAGGTTCAGACAGTTGTCCGGGGCTGCGGGTATCAGGCTCAGAGTGGATATAGAGCCTGAAGAGGAAAGACAGCAGACAGTGTACCTTCCAAGTGAAAAGGCCAAGGACCTGATGTCAAAAAACGATGAAGTCCGGAATCTTGTTTCGGATTTCGGACTGGATGTGAAATAACTTAATTTACGTGAATCCGATGAAACTTCGTTGCGAGAATCTTGTAAAGAAATACGGTGTCAGAACAGTAGTGAAAGGCGTGTCGATGGAAGTCGAACAGGGGGAAATCGTAGGATTCCTCGGTCCGAACGGAGCCGGCAAGACCACCAGTTTCTATATGATTACCGGACTTATCGTTCCGAATGCCGGAAGGATATACCTCGATGACGAGGACATTACCGGTCTCCCGATGTACAAACGCGCCCAGAAAGGCGTGGGCTACCTGGCTCAGGAAGCCTCCGTATTCCGCCGTATGACCGTGGAGAACAACATCCTGTCGGTCATGGAGATGTCATCGTTCACCAAGGCAGAGCGGAAGGAACGTCTGGAATCCCTCATAGACGAGTTCAATCTTCACAAGGTCCGCAAGAGTCTCGGAATACAGCTTTCCGGAGGAGAGAGGCGCCGCTGCGAAATCGCCAGGGCACTGGCCATAGACCCTAAATTCATCCTTCTGGACGAGCCGTTCGCCGGTGTGGACCCTATCGCCGTGGAAGACATCCAGCATATCATCGCAAAGCTGAAATACAAGAACATAGGAGTCATCATCACCGACCACAACGTCGGGGAGACCCTGGCCATCATCGACCGTGCATACCTGCTTTACGAGGGCAACATCCTGCAGAGCGGAACTCCGGAAGAACTGGCCGCCGACGAAGAAGTCAGGACGAAGTACCTTGGCTCCACCTTCGTCCTGAAACGTTCCGCCGCCGTAAAATGACAGGATATGGGAATCGCTAATTTATCGAAAAAGACAGCCGGCAATGTGCAGGAAAAGGCCAATCTGATAGGTGATAGCCGATAAGTTGGTCGGGACATACAAACCGCATGAATACGGGAACGTGATATTGCCGATGTGTGTCATAAAAAGATTCAGCGACACACTTGCGGCCACAAAGGCTAAAGTAATCGAAGTAAACAGGAGTCTTGACAAAAAAATCAATGTCAGAGACGGTTTCCTCAAAAAAGCCTCCGGATATGATTTTTATAATGTATCTCCTTTTACGTTCGAGGGGCTGCTGTCGGATCCGGACAATATAGCCGATAATTTCAGAAGTTATCTGAACCATTTTTCGGTCAATGTTATCGATATCATCGAAAAATTCGACTTCGACAAGGAGATCACCAAAATGTCCAATAACGGAATTCTGTACAACGTCATAGCAGAGTTCTGTACCAAAAAGGCATATATGGGAGCGGATGAGATTTCCGCTGTTGATATGGGGTATATCTTCGAGGAGCTTGTCAGAAAATTTTCCGAGTCGTATGATGAACAGGCCGGAGCGCATTTCACGGCAAGGGACATCATATATCTTATGGCTGAAATACTTGTTCTGCCGGACAGGGACAATATTTCGGATGAAGGTATCACTGCATCGATGTACGATATGGCGATGGGTACGTCACAGATGCTTGACTGTCTTTCGGAAAAATTGTATGAAATCGATCCGGATGCCTGTCTGACCGGGTTCGGACAGGAACTCAACGACCAGACATTTGCCATAGCGAAAGCCAATATGCTGATAAAAGGCGGAGACGCCGAAAACATGCAGCACGGGGATACTTTGTCTGATGATAAATTCGAGGGATACAAGTTTGACTATATCATTTCCAATCCTCCGTTCGGGATAGAATGGAAGAATGAAA
>CALVBH010000087.1 GCA_944325765.1 uncultured Bacteroidales bacterium | reverse complement strand
GTTCTGGTTCGGGTCTCCGTAGACTGCCCTCGGCACGACGGTGCTTGTCCCGTAGCCTGTCCAGCGGTATCTTACGGAGGCTGTCTGGTTTCTGGCGGACGACATGCTCTCGTTCGAGATGCTGGTGGCGTTGAAGATGTCGTTGCCTGCTACGCCCTGAAGATAGATGGAAAGGTCGAATCCCTTGTAGGAGAATGTATTGGACATGGAAAATATCCAGTCCGGGTTCGGGTCGCCGATGACGGTACGGTCATTTTCGTTGATGACACCGTCGTTGTTCAGGTCCCTGAACCGGATGTCTCCCGGAGCGGTGCCCGTCTGCTGGAACGCGTGCGAGTCGATTTCGGCCTGTGTCTGGAAAAGCCCGTCAGTGACATAGCCGTAGAATACGTTGATTGGCAGGCCGTTTTTCTGCATGGTGATGTATGCGCCTCCGTTTTCGTTCTGGTAGAGAGGCGTGTCGCTGTTCAGGCTGACTATCCTGTTGCTGTTATATGTGGCATTCAGGGTCGTCTCCCATCTGAATCCTCCGGTGGTGCTTTCGAAGTTTACCGAACTTACCGTAAGTTCGGCTCCTCTGTTGGAGACTTTTCCGGCATTCGTGTATGTGGTATATATGTCTTCATAGCCTGAAGTGATAGGTATAGCGGCTTTTACGAGCATGTCCGCGGTGTTCTTTATGTATCCGTCCAGGGACAGGGTCAGCCTGGAGTTCCACATGCTCAGGTCGATACCTATGTTCCCCTGGCGGACTTCCTCCCAGTGGATGCTCGGATTCGCCATGGACTTCGCCACGAGGGTGGTCACTACTTCGTCCCCGAAAATATAGGACCCCGTGTTGTATGTGGATATGTATGCGTATGAACCTATCTTGTCGTTACCTGTCACACCGTATCCTGCGCGGAGTTTGAGGTCGTTTATGATGAAGTCCCCCTTGGGAAACCAAGGTTCTTTCGAAATTCTCCAGGCTGCGGAAGCGGAAGGGAAGTTACCCCAGCGGTGTCTTGGTCCGAATCTGGATGAACCGTCCCGTCGGAATGTCACGGTGAGCAGGTATTTGTCTTCATAGGTATAGTTCGCCCTGGCCATGAAAGAGAACATGGCCCAGTCGCTGGACGAACCTCCGAGGTCCTTTATGTCTGTGCCGTTGTCGAATTCATGCACGTAGTCGAAAAGGAATCCGCCTTTCGTGGCATTGAATGCCGACGCCCTGTTCCACTGGGCCGAGGTTCCGGCCATGATGTTCACGTAATGTTTTTCATTGAACGTATGGTCGAAGGTCAGGTAGTTGTCCGACAGATAGGTGAAGGCCCTGTTGGTATCCTGATATCGTGTCGTCTCGGTGACAGGTGACGGCTTGTACGGGTAGGCATAAGTCATGTTGTCGTTGAACCAGAGTTTGGCGTCGTATCCGAACGTACTCTTGAACTTGAGCCATTTGGTGAAGGTGACTTCGGCGGATATGTTCGCGAGGAAGTTGTATCCGGTGGTCTTGTTGTCGTTCGTGTACAGGTTCCCGATAGGGTTGCGGACATTTCCGTACCAGTTCGCGTTGCCTTCGGGCCCGCTCCAGGAGCCGTCTTCATTTTTCACGGGCTGGGTAGGCAGGGCGTTCATGGCATCGCTGATGGAGTATGAGCCGCCTGTCTTCACATCCGTGGAGAAAGTGATGTTGTTCGTGAATTTCAACCATTTGAGTACCTGGGCGTCGTTGTTGTTCTGGAAGGTGAATCTCCGGTAGCCGACAGTCTTCACTGTACCCTTGTGGTCTGAAAAACCTCCCGAAACATAGTAGTGCGCCTTGTCGTTACCGCCGGAATAGCTTACGGTGTAGTTTTGCATGAAACCGGTCTGGAACATCTCGTCCAGCCAGTCCGTACCCTTGCCGAGAGTCTCCGGCCTGCTCCATGCAGGGTTCTGTGTCAGCCCTGCGGCTGAAAGCATATCGTTTGAGTATGCCGCATATTCCGCAGCATTCAGCATTTCCGGTACGTATGAGACATTCTGCATCGCCCAGTTCGCGCTGACATTCAACTTGCCTTCGCCCGACTGTCCGCGCTTGGTGGTTACCATCACCACTCCGTTCGCTCCTCTGGAGCCGTATATGGCAGTGGCGGAGGCATCTTTCAGCACGTCTATGCGGTCGATGTCCGCAGTATTCAGGGATGAAAGCCCGAGATCTGTCGGCACACCGTCAATGACCACGAGCGGGTCGCTGTCGTTTATGGTGCCCAAACCTCTGATCTTTATGGAAACATTGTCTCCAGGCTTTGGCGCATCCACGATGTAGACACCGGAGACCTTGCCCTGCAGCGCCTGTCCTACGTTGGCGACGGGAGCATCTCTGATGTCATTGTCCGATATGGATGACACGGCACCGGTAAGGTCGCGTTTCCTGACCGTTCCGTACCCGATTACCACTACTTCATCCAGAAATTCGCTGTCCTGCTCCATCGTGATGTTCAGGTGCGAGAAGGAAGTGACCGGTACGGTAATGGTCTGGAACCCCAAATATGAGATTTCGAGAGAAGTTCCGACATCGGCGGTGATGGTAAAGTTTCCGTCGATGTCCGTTAGAGCTCCGGAATTCCTGTCCTGGGTGTCTATCACGGCCGCCCCTATAATAGGTATGCCGGCATTGTCCAGAACGGTTCCGGTTACAGTTCCTGTCTGTGCAGATGCCGCGATGCCGGACAGCATCCATACGGCAGCACATAAGAAAGCTTGTATCCGTTTCATCTGACTGTTAGTTTTAATGTGTGGTTAAAATTCCTTTTCCAAAATAAACAACTGTCGCTTCAGTTTCAAAGCGACAGTATTCATTTAGTAGTGAGGATAACCGGATTCAAATATGAAAATACTTGTACTGCAACGGTTTGTGTTGCATGTGACAGCGTCAAATAGTAGCGCTTCTAAATCAGCCTTCCTATTTTCATGACCTGGTTTTCGAACTCTTCGCGGCCTGACAGGGCGGAGTTCCGGAGTTTTACGCGGTAGTTGTAGATGGTCGAGACAGAGCGTCTGAGAAAATCCGCTATCTTCACGGAATCGTTTACTCCCAGCCTTATCAGGGCTACTACCCTCAGCTCCGTGGTGAGTATTCCATCTTTTGATTTGCAGTCTATCTGCTTGTCAGGCTGCAGAAGGGCATTGAGCTGTTCCACGAAGTCCGGGAACAGGTCGAGGAAAGTCGCGTCGAACTGGGCGTAGAAATTATCCAGTTCCCTGTCGATGAATTCCGAAGATCTCAGTTTTTCCGACACTTCGGCGAAGCCTCCTGTCCTGGCGCTTTTCCTCAGCTGGCTTCTGTATCTTTCCAGACCTCCTATATAGTAGGAGCACATATCTATGTACCGTCCTATGTAGGATTCCTTGATGTTGTTCGATTCTTTCAGCAGATTCACGTATTCCTTCAGTTTGGCATTGGCCTGGGACCTTTTTACATTGCCCCTGATGGTGAAGAAGATGGCTGTGGCCAGCGCGATGGAAAGCAGGCAGACTCCGATTAGACAATATCCCAACTGCCTCTGGTTGCGGAGCATCTCCCTGTTGTAGGACCCCGAAATGACGGGAAGTATGGTATATGTCGACTGTATGTTAGTGGCGGCGTTTGCCGCAATGGCGTCATTCACCGACCTGGTGATATATCTGTAAGCCCTGCGGATGTCTCCCGTTTCGTACAGCAGGGATGCCAGCTCGTAGAGCGACTTGTATTCCTTTACGGGTGTTTCAAGGTCATGTCTGGCGCTGAGAGCCATGTACCAGATGGCCTTTTCTCTGTCGCCGCATATCTGGCAGGCCTTGGCCGATATATAGTAGAGAATGCCCTTCTGATGGCTGGTCAGCGTGTCCGAGGCTGTAAGGGGTTCAAGGCGGTCCAGGATTTCCGTACCAAGGCCTTCGTCCCGCATGATTTCCGTTTCGACATATATACGGGAGATGTCGTTTTCACCGAGCGTACGGAGGAGTCCGGCCCTGTACCTGTCCTTCTTCTGTTTGTATTCCAGGCTCAGGACAGGGTCGTCGGAAGAAGCTTCAAGCCCGCCGTAAACCGTGTCGTAGATGTGATAGTAGGACGCTATGGTCCTTTTTTCGAGAGTGGCCGTGTCTATCGGGGCCATTATGTCCAGCACTTCCGTGAACATGCCGGACAGGGCGTATCTGTCGGCCAGGTCGAAAGTGGCGTCCGTGATCAACTGCCGTGAACCTGTCTTGCAGGCAAGAGCCAGTTTTTCCCTGGCGTAGAAGACGGCAGAGTCTATGTCGTACTGATAGTATTCCGAATAGAGCCTGTCGAGGATACGGTACCTTGCCGTGTCGGACCCGGTCTTGCCGAGACCTTTCCGGATGGAGGCTATGGTGAGGTCTTTACGGCTTTCTATTTCGTCTTTCCTGTCTATGACCTCGTCCAGCTCTTCAAGAGCCTTCTCCACTTCCCTCTGGGGGGGGGTAGTATAAATGCCGGGTCCGGTGCATGAAACGAATGCAGCCGACAGGACCGGCAGTATCCTCGACAGTATCCCTTTCATTTGACTGGCCTATCTCGATTCCCGGACAAATTCACCGAATGCGTTGAATATGAGTTCTATGTCCCCGGCTGCAGGTGTCTGGCCGGCCGCTGGGGCTATGTCTACCTCGTATCCTCCGAATTTCCTGTCTATCTTGTAGGCTTTGGCTCCGGGATAGTTGGCGGCTATGTATTCCGATATGACAGGCAGCAGGGCGGCCTCCGGAAGAAGGGAGAATTCGCACTCTATGCTTTTCCAGTTCCCCTTGGCATCGAATTCCATTTCAGTGCCGTCGGCCAGTCTGACATTGTACTGTCTGGAGCCGTCTTCCCTTTCCTTTTCCGCGGTCAGTACGCCGGTGTGGGGAAAATTCTCCCGGATGAAAGTCCGGGCGGTTTCCGGAAGCCGGTTTTCCCTGATCCTTACTTCATCACAGCCTGAAAAAGAGAACAGGCAGGCTGCCACGGCAGCCAGGACGACGGATAATCTTTTCATAATTCTGTCTTCGTTTATTTTTCCGTAAAGTTACATAAAGTTCTTCAAGTATCCTTATCTTTACACGATTAAAAAAGATTAAAAAACGTTCAGCCGCAAATACCTTTTTTCCATGACAGACCGTCCGACCTTTTTTGCCGGAATCCTGAGAGCGGGATTGCTTTGCCTGACGGCAATGCTGCCGGCCGTGATTCTTTCCTGTTCCGGCCCTGACAAGCCGGAATGCCTGATAGGCGTTTCCCAGTGCAGCGATGATTCGTGGAGACGGCAGATGAACGGGGAAATCCGGACAGAGGCCCTGTTCTATCCAGGGACGGAAGTCGAAGTGCTGTCTGCCGACGATGACAACGGAAAGCAGATACGTGACATCCGCTATTTCATTAACAAGAAGGTGGACATACTGATAGTGGCTCCGAACGAGTCGGGAGCCGTGACCCCGGCAGTGGAGGAGGCCTACGACAGGGGAATACCGGTGATTCTTGTGGACAGAATCATAGATTCGGACAAGTATACGGCCTTTGTCGGTGCGGACAACTATTCCATCGGGACTCAGGTGGGACAGTATCTCCGGTCCAGGGTGAGCGGCGGGAAAATAGCGGAGCTGACCGGCGACCGCAGGTCTTCTCCGGCGCAGGAGCGGTCCTCCGGTTTCAGAAAGGGGCTCGGAAAGGCAGTCCCGGCCCTGGCGGCATCAGTGGACGCTTCGTGGTCGGAAGAACGGGCCGCATTCCTCATGGACTCCCTATTGGCCGTGCATCCGGATATAAAGGCCGTATTCGCCCATAATGACAGGATGGCGGCGAGTGCGGAAAGAGTGGCCGCATCCAGGGGCAGGGACGATATACTTTTCATAGGCATCGATGCCATGCCGGGCCCGGGAAACGGTATCGAGCTGGTGGCCGACGGTACGCTCAACGCCTCCTTCGTGTATCCTACCGGTGGGGACAAACTGCTTCAGACAGCCATGAAGATAGCCGCCGGGAAACCATACGACAGGAAGACCGTCCTCGGAACCGCTCTGGTGGACGAGTCCAACGCCTTAGTCATGCGGCTTCAGTCGGCAAAAGTCTCGGACCTGGATGAAAAGATAACCGTACTCCAGAAGAAAGTGGATGAATATCTTACGGTTACACGGCTGCAGAAGATGCTTCTGACGGCCTGTTACATAATAGTCGTACTGCTTTCAGTGCTGCTGGCGATAACAGTCATCACGTTGAGGCACAACCGCCGCACTGCCGCGGAACTTTCAGCCGTGAACATGAAGCTGGAAGAGGCTACGAATGCGAAACTGTCGTTCTTTACGAACGTATCTCATGATTTCAGGACGCCGCTCACGCTGGTGGCCGATCCGATAAACCAGTTGATCAAGTCTCCGGACCTGAGCGACAGGGAACGGTTCCTGGTAAATATAGCCCACAAGAATGTCACGATACTTCTCCGTCTCGTAAACCAGATATTGGATTTCAGAAAATTCGAGAGCGGGAAACTCAGTCTCGTATTGAGCCGGTTCCGGCTCGACCTGGCATTGGCCGACTGGATGTCGGCCTTCGATTCTTTGGCGAAGGTGAGGCATGTGGATTTCGGGCTCGAAATAGCCGGAGACGACGGGACGGGGCGGGAAGACTATACCGTCACGGCGGACAGGGAGAAGGTGGAGAGGATAGTCTACAACATTCTCTCGAACGCTTTCAAGTTCACGAAAGATACTGGGGGTGGGTACGTGCATATACGTCTTTCGCACGCCGGTAAGGATAATGTGGAAATTTCCGTCACGGATAATGGCGAAGGTATATCTGCGGAGCATATAAACAACATATTCGACAGTTTCTACCAGGCCGATGTCCATCATTCCGGTTCCGGCATAGGACTGGTCCTGTCGAAAGCCTTCGCAGAACTGCACGGAGGATCCATAACGGTGAAGAGTGCCGAAGGCCGCGGCTCCGTCTTTACCGTGGTGCTGCCGGTGATGCAGGAAGGCCCTGAAATGACAGGGCAGGCGGAGTCCGGCAGTGAAATGTGGAAATTCCGTGACGGGGCAGTATATAACGCCAGCCAGGAGTCGCTTTCGACAAGCCTGTTTTCCGACGAGGATATCTCCGAGTCCAAAAAGACGGTGCTGGTCATAGATGACAACCGGGATGTCAGGGAATACCTGAAGTCCGTTCTGTCCTTCGAATACAATATCATAGAGGCCTCTGGCGGCGAGGAAGGACTCCGCCAGGCCGGAAAGCGTGTCCCGGACGCCATCATCTGCGATGTCATGATGCCAGGTATGGACGGGATGGAATGCTGCAGGAGGCTGAAGTCCGATATCAGGACATCCCATATTCCTGTCCTTATGCTTACGGCATACGCGGCGGAGGAGCAGAAAATAAAGGGATACGAATGCGGAGCGGACTCCTACATATCCAAACCGTTCAGTTCGGATCTTCTTCAGGCCAGGCTTGCCAACCTTATCGAAGGGAGGAAAATGCTTTCGTCGGTTTTCGGAGATCCGGGTTCTGCCGCCGGCCGTTCCGTGCCGGATGTGGACAGGAATTTCATAGACAGGTTCAAGGCCATAATAAACTCCCGGATTGCCGACCCGTCCCTGACCGTGGAGTCCATAGGGGAGGAAATCGGTTTGAGCAGGGTGCAGCTTTACAGGAAGACCAAGGCCCTCATAGGCTATTCGCCGAACGAGTTTCTGAGAATCTGCCGTCTCAGGAAGGCTGCCGCCATGCTGGCATCTACGGACAAGTCGGTCTCGGAAGTGGCGTATGGCACGGGCTTCTCTTCCCCGTCCTATTTTACCAGATGCTACAGGGAGTATTTCGGAGAGAATCCCGTGTCTGCCCGCAATTCGAGGAATTCGCCTGTACCGGGCAACATAAATTCGCCGGATCCCCGTTAAAATTCAAGGAACAGAACAAAGTTCTGTGACGAGCTCCCGGCGGGGGAGCGAAGGAGGGGGAACGCCCCTTGACAAGGGGCTGTCGCTGTAGCGACTGGGGATTAAGAGGAAATCGGATTTCGAAGAAATCCTTAACGGGGGTCCGGCGAATTCCCTGGTATCGCGCAACATAAATTCGCCGGGACCCCGTTAAATTTGTTGCAAATGCTGCAACATTTGTTTCATATGAAACTTCCGTGCAAGTTTCTGCAACATTATTTCAAGCGAGTCAGCGGTATGTGTCTTAATTTTGTCGGGTGATGAAATGACACTGCTAATAACTCTCATATATGGATAATCGACTGAAAAAACTGATTCTGGCCATCACGATGATTTTCGGGGTGGCAGGTTCCCTTTTTTCCCAGACCGTCCCCGCTTCCGGCGTAGTGATATCGTCAACCGACGAGCTGCCGGTGATAGGGGCGATAGTCTATGAAGAAGGAAACACTTCCAACGGCGTCACTACCGATGCTGACGGCAGGTTTTCCATTACAGTCCCGGACGGAACCAATATAGTGGTCACCTGCATGGGTTACGCCGATGTCGTCTTGGCGGCATCCGCCGATATGACGATAGTCATGTCGGAAGACGTCCAGATGCTTGCGGAAACGGTGGTCACTGGCTACAGCGTGCAGCGCAAGGCTGACCTGACATGCTCCATTTCCGTTGTGGATATGGATGACCTTCTCAAACAGAACGAGAACAATCCCATCAAGGCCATGCAGGGCCGTGTCCCGGGAATGACCATCACGGCGGACGGCAGTCCGAGCGGC
>CALVBH010000086.1 GCA_944325765.1 uncultured Bacteroidales bacterium | reverse complement strand
CAATTATATGAATCCGGCAGTATCCAATTTCGGAAAACAGGAGCCTCCGGAGGGCATAGGAGTCGAGACTTTCGAATTCTGGTGTCCGAAACGGCGGCCGGAAGGAAAGAACATAGCGATGAAATTCATCCCCGGGCTCGACGCGTTCGGCTCTGCGAACCTGAAAACCTGCTGTTTCCGTCCGTATACCGGTACGAATGCCTGGGTGGCGGCTGTTTCCGACAGGATGCCGGCACTGCGCCTCGACTGGCCGGACAAGGTGGCTGTCAGCAGGCTTGTCCTGTATTTCGACACCGACCAGGATCATGCGATGGAGTCCGTGCAGATGGGGCATTATGACTCGGTTATGCCGTTCTGTTATCGTGAATACCGCATTTCCGATGATTCGGGGAAGGAAATTTACCGGATGGAAAACAATCATCAGACGGTGAATATCATTAATTTTGCCACCCCTGTTTCCACCGCGTCCCTGACAGTGGAGCTTGTCCGCCCCGAAGGGGATGTATGTCCGGGACTGATGGGAATAAGCATAGAATAATAAAAGCAGCTGATATATGACTATACTCGATTATCTGACCATAGTCCTGTTTTCCGTCGGAGTGATGATTACAGGCATATCTTTTTCCCGGACCGGAAAGGATATGAAAAGTTTCTTCGCAGGTGGCGGCGACGTCCCGTGGGCGATGAGCGGACTCTCCCTGTTTATGGGTTTCTTTTCCGCCGGTACATTCGTGGTATGGGGCTCCATCGCCTATTCCTACGGTCTGGTGGCCATCATCATCCAGCTGACCATGGCCGTGGCCGGGTTCGCTGTGGGTACGTGGATTGCACCGCGCTGGCACAGGACACATAATCTCACCGCCGCAGAGTACATAACCGAGCGCTTCGGCGTGAATACCCAGAAAACCTATACCTACATTTTCCTGGCTGTATCCGTATTCACTACCGGTTCGTTCCTCTATCCCGTAGCCAAAATCATAGAGGTGGCTGCCGGCATTCCGCTGACTACGTCCATCCTCGTGCTCGGGGCGCTCAGCATGATTTATGTGGCTGTCGGCGGGCTCAGAGGAGTGGTAGTGACCGACGTGCTGCAGTTCGTGATACTGTTCGCTGCCCTGATTATCGTGATTCCGCTTTCCTTCGACAAGATAGGAGGCGTCGGGGAATTTTTCGAAAGGGTTCCGGAAGGATTCTTCCATGTATTCGAGGGAGAATACACCCCTGGCTTCATATTCGCTTTCTGCATCTACAATATGTTCTTCCTCGGAGGAAACTGGGCATACGTACAGCGTTACACCTCTGTTAAAACGGAAAAGGATTCCAAAAAGGTAGGCTGGCTTTTCGGCTCCCTTTACCTGATAAGCCCGGTACTGTGGATGCTTCCTCCGATGATTTACAGGATTTTCAATCCGGGACTGACCGGGCTGCAGAACGAGGATGCCTATCTTCTGATGTGCAAGGAAGCCATGCCTGACGGGATGCTCGGGCTTATGCTCGGCGGGATGATTTTCGCCACCGCCAGCTCTCTGAACTCCACTCTTAATATTTCGGCTGGAGTATTCACGAACGACATATTCAAAAGGCTGCGGCCTGCTTCTTCGGACAGGACGCTGATGCGTGTCGCACGTATTTCGACACTGGCTTTCGGCGTACTCGCGGTAGTGGTGGCGCTTCTCGTCAAGTCCATGGGCGGCATAGTGAACGTGGTCATCAGCGTGGCTGCCCTGACAGGAGTTCCGGTCTATCTGCCGGTCATCTGGTCCCTGTTCTCGAAGAGACAGACCTCGAAGACCATACTCGGAGTCACTTTCTCGAGCTTGGCGATAAACCTGTTCTTCAAGTTCGTGACCCCCTGGCTGTTCGGCTTCTCGCTGAACCGGACCTGGGAAATGGCGGTGGGGGCTCTGGTCCCTGTCGTTCTTCTGGGTCTCATCGAACTGGTATTGAAAAGCAGGAATTCAGTCGATCCTGCCTACGAAAAATACAGGTCGGCCAAATCCGGACTTCCCCGTGAGACTTCCCCTCAGGCGCAGGAAGCCGCACGGCAGACGAACCGGTTTACGAAAAAGGTATTGGGTCTTGCCCTCGGAATTTCCGGGGCTGTCATCATTGTCCTCGGAGCATTGTCAGGTCGTGACTGGATTGCGCCGGTGGCGGTCGGCGCCCTTATCTGTGTCATTGGCACAGCCTTTATTCTCAAATCAAGGAAATAATACCGATATTGAAACTAACCATAGCATCATAATATGAATCGCACAGACAACAGAACCGGAAACAAGAAGAGCCTGGCCCTCGGTGTGCTGGCCGTTTGTTTCCTGTTCCTGGCCTCTTTCCCGGTTTCTGTAATGGGAAAGGCGGCCGCAGGGACTGAATTGCAGTCGCAGAGGACATTGTCCGGAATCGTCATAGACTTCTCGACAGGAGAGCCTGTCATAGGGGCGTACATCTCCATCACAGGGAAAAAGGACGGGACCATTACCGATCTGGACGGGAACTTCACGATAAAGCTTGCTCCGGAAGACACCGGACTCCAGATTTCGTGCATAGGCTACAAGACCGAAAACATTGTCCTGAAAAACGAAAGCAGGATTACGGTAAGGCTGCAGACCGATTCGGAACTTTTGGATGAAGTCGTGGTCATAGGCTACGGCACCACCACCCGTCAGGATCTGACCGGCTCCATAGGAAAGGCGGACGTGGACGAAATGGTAAAGGCTCCGGTGGCCAACTTCGAGGAGATGCTGGCAGGGCGTGTGGCCGGAGTGTCAGTCACTTCTTCCGACGGGCAGCCTGGCAGCGACCTGAACATAGTCATCAGGGGAAACAATTCCGTGACGCAGGACAACTCTCCTCTTTACGTGGTGGACGGTTTCCCTATGGAGTCCGCAGTGGGTTCCACGATGATAAATCCGGAAGAGATAGAATCCATAGATATCCTGAAGGATGCCTCGGCTACGGCCATCTACGGCGCCCGCGGTGCCAACGGTGTCGTGCTGATTACCACCAAGAAAGGACATGTCGGGACTCCGACCGTCACCTACAACGGTTGGGTCGGGGTGCAGTCCGTGGTGAACCGCATGGAGATGATGAGTCCGTATGAGTTTGTCAGATATCAGATAGAACTGGATCCGGACCGCTATGAGTCCCTTTATCTGAACGACGAGAGGACACTCGACTACTACAAGGATGTAAAAGGCATAGACTGGCAGAAACTGCTTTTCAGGAATGCACTGGTACATAACCATAACATAGCCATCCGAGGAGGTAACGAAAAGACCAGATACTCCATTTCCGGCTCCATAAACGACCAGGACGGTGTCATCGTGAACAGCGGATACCAGAAATACCAGGGCAGGGCGGTTCTCGACCAGATCATCAATCCTAAACTGCGCGTGGGACTGAACCTGAACTACACCTACACCAAGAAATACGGTACAGTGGTCTCTGATCAGAATATTTCTCCGACAGCCAGCCTCATGTACAGTATCCTCGGATACCGTAACGTGTCGAGTGTCCGGGGCGAAAGTCTGGTGAACACCCTTTTCGACGATGCCACGAATCCGGATGCGGACTATCGCGTGAACCCGTTGATGTCAGCCAAGAACGAGTACAATCCGCTGTTTACCTACAACTTCATCGCCAACGCCTATTTCGAGTGGAAAATCCTCGACAACCTCGTGCTGAAGGTTACCGGAGGCTATAACAGGATAGACCAGCGTCGCGAAGTCTTCTTCAACTCCAGCTCACGCTTGGGACACAGGTACATGAACGACAAGGTGAACGGCTCCCTGACCAATATCGACCGCACCAATATGTTGAACGAGAACATCCTGACATACAGCCCGAAGCTGAGCAGGAACCACAATCTGAAGATTCTCGGCGGCTTCACGCTTCAGAATGCGAAATACCATTCCGATGCCATCTATTCTGTGAATATACCGAACGAATCCTTGGGCATCAACGGTCTGGACGAAGGTACGATTACCGAAGCTCCGATCACCACCACGGAGAATTCCCTGATGTCCGTCCTCGCCCGTGTGGACTATAACTACAAGTCCAAATATCTGATTACGGCATCGTTCCGTGCGGACGCATCTTCCAAATTCACCAAGGAGAACAGGTGGGCTTATTTCCCGTCGGTTTCGGCTGCCTGGTCTTTCGCCAAGGAAGATTTTATGAAGGCCCTGCCTTGGTGGACTACCGGAAAACTGCGTGCGGGCTACGGTACGACAGGAAACAACCGGGTGACTGACTATGCCGCCTATACTGCCATGCAGATAACCCCCGATTCAGGCTACGCTTTCGGCAATGTCCCTGACAAGGGAGTGGTGCCGAAGATTCTCGGCAATTCCAAACTGAAATGGGAGACCACCTCCCAGGTCAATGTCGGACTGGATCTCGGATTCCTCGACGACAGGATTTCAGCGACCGTGGACTGGTACTACAAGCGCACATACGACCTGCTTCTGAACGCCACGCTGGCTCCGAGTACCGGTTTCCTGACTGCGTACAAAAATGTCGGCAGCGTGTCGAATTCCGGTCTGGAAATCACCATCGACACGAGGAATATCGAGACTAAGGATTTCCTCTGGACATCGAGCTTCAATATTTCGTTCAACAGGAACAAGGTCCTCGGGCTGAACAAGGACGAGCCGAGTCTTGCCACGCGTGTGAACTGGGGCAATTTCAACAATGTCTACCCCTATATCGCCATACCAGGACAGCCGATAGCCATGTTCTACGGATATCTTTTCGACGGGGTCTACCAGTATGACGATTTCAACTATGCAGGCGGCAAATATGTCCTGAAAGACAATGTGCCGAACAACGGTGACCCTCGCAGCGAGATACAGCCGGGTGACATCAAGTACAAGGATATCAACGGTGACGGGGTAGTCGACACATACGACCAGACCATCATCGGCAACCCTAACCCCGACCATATCGGAGGTTTCAACAACTATTTCCAGTGGAAGAACCTCGACCTGAGCATCTATTTCCAGTGGAGTTACGGAGGTGAAATTATGAATGCGAACAGGATAGTCTTCGAGGCAGGCGAGCCGACTGCACGCCAGTCCCTGAACATGTTAGCATCCTTTGCCGACAGGTGGACTCCGGAAAACCAGACAGACAAGCTCTACCGCGTAGGCGGACAGGGTCCGGCGGCCTATTCCGACAGGACCATTGAGGACGGTTCCTTCCTGAGACTCAAGACAGTCTCCATCGGCTACAGGTTCCCGACCAAATGGATGCAGAAGATAAGGGTGAAGTCCCTGAGAGTCTATGTGTCCGGACAGAACCTTTTCACCTGGACTAAATACACCGGCTTTGACCCTGAGGTATCCACGAGGCCTACGGCTCTTACCCCATCGTTCGACTGGTCCGCCTATCCTCGGGCAATGACTGTGACCGGTGGTATCGAACTGACTTTCTAATCTTGTCGAATGTAAATGTGAGCGTAATATGAAAAAGATATTGACCATTTTGTTTTCCGGACTTGCAGCCTTGGCACTGCCGTCATGCTCGTTTTTGGAGACGGAACCGGATTTCAATGTTCCGGACGGATACTATGAAACCGAGGAGGAGATGCAGTATGCCCTGAACGGCATCTATAACAGGCTGATAGACACGAACGGCAGGATGTACAGCAAGGGACTGTTCGGCTTCTTCGTACTGAGCGACGAGTTCTCCTATACGAACAACTTTCTCGTAGACAATATCAGACATGGCACTTTCGATGCAGCGGATCTCGACATAGGCCGTCTCTGGGAAATCCTCTATGAGGGAGTGAGCCGGGCGAACTATCTGATCGAAGGCAGCAAGGAGCATCTTGATACGGATGCCAAAAAGGCACTGTACGGCGAGGCCCTGTTTATGAGGGGATATTACTACTTCCTGCTGACAAGCTGTTTCGGTGAAGTGCCGCTGAAACTGTCCCCGACCACTGATACTACATTGGACGAAGAATATCCCGGAAAATCATCCCTGCAGACTATCTATGACCAGATAATAAAGGATATGACGGAGGCAGCGAAATATGTGATGCAGATAGAGGAACTCGGCTCGAACGAAAGGGTATGCAAGACTGCCGTCCAGGCCGTTATCGCCAGGGTTTACCTTAAGATGGCAGGTGAACCTCTGACACCCGCTTCCGAAAGCCGCTCCGAAAAGGCTCTTGCATATTATAAAAAGGCATACGACTATGCCGACTCCGTAGTCACCTCCGGAAAACATTCGCTGAACCCGGACTATTCGCAGATATTCATAAACCAGATACAGGATATAAACGAGCCGAAGGAAGTCCTTTGGGAAGTGGGAATGTACGGGAACAAGATCGGTGCTGAAGACCTGGCCGGCTCAGTAGGCGTGGAGAACGGTATCGAGTGCAGGGACGAGTCTCTCGGGTATTCCGGCGGGCCGATGACCATACAGAAGAAACTCTACGATGCTTTTGAAGAGGGGGATCTGCGCCGTGACTGGGCGATAGCGGACTATTGGGTCAGCTATAACAGGACTACCGGAGTATCCACGCTGACGGATCTGAGCGATGTGTCCAAGGAAACGAATATCTGGAGACGGAATCCCGGCAAATGGAGAAGGGTCAGCCGCGATCTGCGTCCGTATGAGACGGGTTCTCTCGCCAAGGACTTTACCCCTACCAATTTCCCGCTGATGCGCTATAGCGATGTTCTCCTGATGAAGGCGGAGGCTCTGAATGCCCTGAACGACGGCCCGACACCGGAGGCTTACAAAGCCATAAACCATGTCAGGAGACGGGCGTTCGGAAAACCGCTCGATACCCCGAATGTTTCCTGTGACATTCAGGCAGGGCTGGACTATTCCGGATTCCTTCAGGCAGTCCGGGATGAAAGGTACAGGGAACTCTGCTTCGAGGGCAGACGCAAGTGGGATCTTATCCGGTGGGGCATCTACGTAGACACTATGCAGCAGCTTGCTGAGGATGTGATGGCCACTGCACCGAACGCCACTTATCGGTATTGCGCGAGGGCGGGTCAGAACACGACCGAACGGAACGTGCTTTTCCCTATCCCGACTACGGAGCTTACCGTGAACAAGAAGATGACGCAGAATCCCGGGTGGTAGCCGTTGCGGGTGTCTCTCCACAGAGCCCTGTCTGTCATCCAGAGCGAAGACGAGGGATCCGCAAATAGAACAATCAATGCATAAAACAAGTAAAATAATGAAATACAATACAATAATACTTCTCGCATCAGCCCTTGTCATGGCTTCCTGCCAGAAGGACCAGGCGCCGGACCCGAAACTGGGGGTCACCACGGACAAGACCGAATACAAGGCCGGAGAGCCTGTCACGTTCAGATTCTCCGGTGACCCGGACAATATCGTATTCTATTCCGGAGAATACGGGCACAACTATGCCGACAAGGACAACTACAGCCGCGTAGGAACCCTGCTTTTCGACTTCACTTCCTGGGTCAGATGGGGAGCACCCGAAATCATGCAGAATATAGAAGTATTGGTTTCCACTGATTTCGACGGCGTTTATGAACTGGAAAACGTGGAAGGTGCCGATTGGCTGGAATTGGATGGTGCGGTCTTGTCATCTGGAGAGGACAGGACCCCTTCCGGTATCCAGAACATAAATGATATATTGGCTGACAACGGCATCACCGTCAGTCCGGATGACGACATCTACATAGCTTTCCATTATTTCGATTACCAGGATGAGGTAAGGACTGGACAGGATCAGTGGATTCTCAGGTCGGTAAATTTGGATCTTGTAGCTCCGGACGGGGAAAAGACCAATATAGCCACTATGGCGAATATCGGATGGACAAGAATTCCGGATGACGGGTCTGTCGTGAACGTTTCATCATCCCAAGTATTGTTCAATGACGAAGACGAAACGATCCCGAGCCGGAGCAATTCGTGGATAATTTCACCGGCTTTTTCTATCGGAGGAATCCCCGCCGATACCGGAGTGGCAATAAAAGGCATAGACACGGATATGTCGGAGTACACCTACACCTATAACGAGCCGGGGACCTATACTGCCGTATTCGCCACTTCGTCGATATGGTATACCGGCGGCAGTTCTTCCACCGCCGAAGTCACAGTCACCGTCCTTCCCGCCGAGTAATTCTCTCATCCAGTTGTCATCCCGAGCGTAGTCGAGGGATCTTGCCGTTCACCCTGTTGTCATCCCGAGCGTAGTCGAGGGATCTGCCGTATATCAAACCCGAATCCAAATGCAAACGAAACCCAAAATAAAGATATTCTTTGCCGCTTCAATCCTCCTTCTGCCCTCGGCCCTGTCCGCAAGCGACGGAGTAAGACTGCAGGGAGACAGAGTCGCACTGGAATGGAGGGACACAGGAGCAGGCTACGTCCTGACAGCCGTGCAGGCCGACGGGCATGACCTGGAACCTGCCATGTACCAGCACAGATTGCTTTTTTCCGCACAGAAACCTTCCACGGAGCCCATGGCGCTGTATGATACCCTCGGACGGGAGACCGTATTCCCCGAACCACAGTACCGGTACATTATCGCCACCTGGCAGCAGAACCTGACGCCGGTAGCGTTGAACAGGGCGGGGGAAAACATAGTTTATGCTCCGGATTCGGCGACGGTATTGTCTTCGGAGAAGATAGTCTTCCGCTATTCCGATGACAGGGCGGAAATCACGGAAACCTGGAGTCTCGATCCGGATTTTCCGAACGACATAAGGGTGGAGATGCGTCTGCAGGCCGGATGTCCGGGATATTTTTCTATGACGAGTCCGTCTGTGGCGGCTTTCGACAAATACTCTTTCGAATGGGCCGCCGTGCCTGGGATTTATCAGGGGGATGAGGTTAATCCGGATTTTGTCCGTGCCCTGGCGTACGGGCACGGCATTCCTGACCGTCCGGTAGTATCGCGCGAAAGGACTGCATCCACCCTTATGTCTCTGATTACGGATGAAAGCGGCCTTACGGCAGCGGTGACAGCTGAACCTGGTACCGGCCGTGACCCGTGGGAATACGACCATAAGACCGCTTCCGTGTGGAAACTCGGACTTTCACTGATGAACCGGGACGGAGAGTTTACCCCGACCCTGTACCATCCGGTGCTCGGAGAAGCAGGCTCCTGGCTTGAAACAGGAGACACTGTGTCATTCGCTTTCAGATATACGCTCAAGGATGCAGGCTGGCTTGATGTGTACGAGCACGCCGTCAAGGATGTCTACCGTTTCTCTGACGGGCTGGAACTCAGGAAGACATCCGTGTCGTTGACTGAGAGGCTGTACGATATGCACAGATACCTGACCGATGACAGTACATCCATGTGGCGGAACTGCGAGTATAGAGGAGTGACGATAGGTGCACAGGACTATCGCGGAGGCGTATACGGTTCGGAAAAGGATGCTATGAAGAATTCGGATTACGGCGCTATGTGGATGCTGGCACGGCTGACAGGTGACGAACGTCTGACACTGCAGCGTCTGCCATATGCCCTGAATTTCAAGCTTATGCAGCAGAATACCGAGCCCGGTTTCCTTTACGGCTCTTCGGCAGGACAGTATTTCCTTTATAAGAGCGGACGCTTTACCGAAGAATGGGGCCCGTATACCGAGCCGATAGCCACGACCTACTATATGCTTTTGGATATGGGCAATATCCTGCTGTTCGAGCCGCAGAGAAATGATCTGAAAGAGCATCTGAGGGCTGCTGCCGACTGTCTTCTGAAATGGATGAAACCCGACGGAAGCTGGGAAGTGGCATACGACAACGCCACTCTCGAACCGATGTTTACCGATGTAAAGGATTACCGCCCTACGTTTTACGGCCTGCTGACGGCATACAGGATTCTCGGCGATGGAAAATATTTGGAGGCGGCTTGCAAAGGGGCGGACTGGTACATCGCGAATGCAGTGGAAAGAGGCCGTTTCCTCGGTGTGTGCGGAGATACGAGATTCGCTCCCGACTTCGCCACGGCACAGAGCGCACAGGCTCTGCTCGACCTGTACGAAATTACCGGAAATACCGGATACAGGGATGCGGCTGTCTATGCGGCGGAACTTTATATGACATCAGTCTATACCCATCCCGTCCCATCGGAGAAGGTCAAACTCGTGAAAGGGAAGGAACTTGCCGACTGGGAGATTTCGCAGGCCGGACTGGGTTTTGAGCATGGCGGTGTCCTCGGCTCGGCGAATCATCGCGGGCCCATCCTGCTGGCTTCCCATGCCGGGATGTTCCTGAGAATGTTCCGTCATACCGGCGATTCCCTCTTCGTGGATATGGCCCGTGCGGCAGTTACAGGGAGGGATGCTTTCACGGACAAGTCCACAGGTGTGGCATCCTACTATTGGGATACGATGGACGCAGGTGCGGGACCTTATCCTCATCATGCCTGGTGGCAGACAGGCTGGATTACGGACTATCTGATTTCCGAAGCGGAGTTGCGCTCGGAAGGCAGGATCAGTTTTCCAGGCGGTTTCATGACACCCAAGGTCGGGCCGCACAGAACATACGGTTATGCCCCCGGTTCCGTATATGGCGAGAGCTGCGAACTGCTTATGAGGCAGGGGCTTGTTTCCGTCGGCAATCCTTCCGTGGAATATATCACGGCATACCGGAAACAGGACCGGACACTTTATGTTATACTGATGAACAGTTCTCCGGATATTCAGAAAACTGCAATCTCGGTCGATCCGTCACGATTATCGGGGAAAGGCAATGCCGTGATCAGGTCGGCCGCCGTATATGATGCCTGCGGCAATGCTTTCCCTGTCCCTGAAGACGCTCTCCGGGAACTTGATTTCAACGGATACGATATGAAAGTGTTGAAAATAAAATACTGACAATATGAACAGGTCTTTCAGAAATATTTTCCTTGCGGCATTCGCCGCCGCGGCGTCCGTATTCTGGTCTTCGGAAGCCGTAGCACGGGACGAATCCGCGGCAGACGCATATCTGATAGAGGCGGAGGCCTTTCAGTTCAAGGGAAAATGGTTTTCCGAGCGCAGCGCAGACTGTTCCGGGACGGAAATGCTCCGCTTGGGCAGCGGCGGAAGCAGGGATCCGAAATACGATGCCCTTACGGCCGTGGAAATTGAAACGGCAGGGGAGTACAACGTCTGGGTGAGGGCCGCCGACTACGAAAGCGCACCCGGGACGAGGCTTTTCCGCCTGAGCATAAATGAGCAGCCCATGGAAGTCGCTGGCAGACACGGACATCCTGTCTGGTACTGGGAAAATGTAGGAAAAGTCACACTGGACAGAGGTCAGGCTCTGTTGAGACTTAACGATGCGAAGCGCAATTTCGGACGCTGCGACGCCATTTTCCTTACAAGCGAGCTTTCGGCTGATCCTAATTCCATGAATATGAAGGAAATGAGCCGCTGGAGAAAAACCCCTTCAATGATAGAGACCGAAGGCGCCTCCCTCTCGTCGGTTTCCGCCCCGATGTCCCTGAGTTACGGGGAGAAAGTCCTGGCTGTTCTTGAAAATCCGGATTTAAGGCTGAGTTTTGTCTTGGCCGGCGCCGGAGGCAATGCGATAGCTTGCCGCACGGAAATCAATGCCGGAGGCGTATGGAGACGTTATTATTCGAATATAGAGGACCATAAGGTCATGCTCCTCACGTCCGAGGATAGCCCGATAGACAATGACAAGTTCTATCCATCCTGGAAGAAGGCGGTAGCCGAGCGGACATTCACTTTCAGCGGCCGTCAGTACACGGTACAGTCCGATGAGGATTTTATGAATCCTTTCGTTTCTGGAAATCTCAGCGAAGCCATTCCGGTATCGGCACTTCAGAAGAATGGCGGTATCGAAGTTACCTATATCACGAAAAACGGATCAGTCCTGAGGGGACTGTGGACATTGCCCGTCAAGGGCACGCACATAAACATAGAACTGACCTGCCAGGCAGCGGCCGACGGGATGTACAGTATGGGTGTGGCGGCTTTCCAGCCTGTCCCCGAGTCATCCGTGGAGAATGTCCTGATGCCGCCTATGTTCCAGTTCAGACGTTTCCCTGCATCACAGGTCATGCTGCTTTCGTCGATGATGCAGCAGCCGTTGGCCGTAGTGGAATCCTCTACAGGTATCGGAGGTTCCATGTCTGCTTTCGTAAGCGGGGACGATACTGTCTTTCCCGAGGAGTGGGGCAGCGTGGATTATTCTCCGATTGGTTTTACGCTGAGGAATTATTATAACGAATTCCAGCCTGTGGCTTTCGCTCCGGTGATGGGAATGCCGGATTCCGGAATGAAGGCGGGGGAAACCCTGAAAAGGAAGTTCGTCATCGGAGTCCGGGCAGGGAAGTGGAATGATGCCCTCCTGTATGTTTCGGACCACGTTTACAAGGTCGGGGATTACAGAAAGCAGGAAGGCGTTTCCCTGACTGATGCCATGTTCAATATCTGGGACCTGATGAAAAACACGGAATACGGCGGCTGGGACGAGAGCCTCAAAGGTTTCTACGACATAGAAGGGGACCCCGGGACTGCCCCGACTGTGGTCCATTCGGCTCCGCTGGCCATAGTGGCGGCTTCGGTCCTTTCCGATGACGAAGACTTTTATCTGACTCGGGCCCTGCCGACGATAGAATATACACTCTCGCGGAGCGGATACCGCTGGGCTGTGGACTTAGTGCCGACAAGCTACAACAAGACTCTGGAGACTCTGAAGCTGAACCCGTTCCGGTCGCAGTTCACCACGGCATATTATGAAGGACTGGACAGGCTTCTCGGAGACCTGAACCCGTGGCTCGAAGAAATAGCCCTTCCTGAAGGTGATGTCAGAAAGACGAACGGGTATTCGGCTCCATACGTTTCATACGTGGAGCAGCTGTCAGCCTACCGTATGACAGGGGATGAAAAGTGGCTCCAACGCGCTCTTTCCACGGCCGACAGATATATGGGCATCCATATCTACAATCCGCCGGCCGCCCCTTCCGGGCAGATGGCGTTCTACAACGCGAATATCTACGCTCCGTGGTGGAATCTTCTCGACCTGTATGAAATCACGGGGGAGAGCAAGTATATAGATGCGGCAAAATACGGAGCGGCCAGTACGATAGCCGGTGTCAGGTCATTTCCTGCCGTGCATGACAGTCTCCAGACCATTCATCCTGGAGGTCATTTCGAGGGGAATACCACCATGTGGTGGAAAGGCAGGGAGAAGTTCCGGCTCGGTTTTCCTCGTCAGGCAGGCGATGCTCCCGAAAAGCAGGTTCCGCAGTGGCTGGTCTCCCCGGTCGGCCTCGGATTCGAGCAGCCGGGAACATATTTCCTGAGACAGGAAGGCAAGCAGGTCCGCCCGGTATTCATGAGCAACTGGGCCCCTCATCTGCTCCGGCTTTATCAGTACACGGGAGATGAAATCTATCAGACATACGCCCGCAACGCGGTCATAGGACGGTTCCGGAATTATCCCGGATATTACGCCACAGGGTATACGGATATTACCGTTTCAGAAGATTTTCCGTACAGGGGACCGGACGTAAGTTCGATTTATTACCATCATATTCCGCCTCATTTAGCCTTCACCCAGGATTATCTCATAACGGAGTGCATCCAGCGTTCGGGGGGCAACGTCTCATTCCCGTACAGCATTCAGGAAGGTTTCGTATGGTTCACGAACAGGATTTACGGCGGTGGCAGGGGCCGGATTTTTTCGGACAGGAACGCCCGTCTGCTGATGAGGAGAGGGCTGGTGTCGGTCGACAATCCTGAAGTCAATTATGTTACCGCCGTCTCCGACAAGAATTTCTGGATTCTTCTTTCCAACGAGTCGTCTGCCGATGCCGATGTTTCCGTCCGCCTCGAAGATGCTGCCGCAATGCTTGCAGGCGACAATGCCGTCCTCTGGTCCGCTGACAGGAAATCCGCAAAGACAAAAGTCTCGGAATCTGCCGTCAATGCCGAAGTCCCCGCAAAGGGTTTCAGGGCCATAGCCCTGCCTCTGCCGAAGACTAAGGCTGTGTCCGGTGCCGCGCCGTTGAAAGACGGAATGCGGATTATGGACGGAGGGGAGACTTTCGGAAAGATATTCCTGTTCAGGATACGCTCGCCTTTCGGCTGGGATTCAGTCTACGGTTTTGCGGAGACTCATCTTCGGAAAGACCGGAATCTGTCCGTGAGAGTGGAGTGCAACGGCATCTCCTATACGGCGGACGCCTATCCTTTCGAATGGAGTTTCGACAGGTTTTCGTACGATGAGGACATAACGTTGAAAATAATCTTGTCCGAGGAGGGCAGGGCCGATATTATGCTGGATGCGGAATTATAGCGGCTGTCATCCCGAGCGAAGCCGAAGGATCTGCATAGAATAAAAACATATTGCAATGAATCTTATACGAACCATCTCATACGCCGCCCTCATGGCCGCAATGCTCTGGCCTGCAGTATCTGCCCCGGCTGCATCCCCTGAACCGGACGATGCGGAAAAAATCGCCGCATCGCAGGACGGGGCATCCCCGCTGACCTTTTCTGTCGGAAGAGCCGGTGCATCTACTGTAAGTCCGGGCGGCTTCTACGATGAAAATGAATGCATCGTCCGGTCCGGACTTCCGAATTTTTTCCGGAAACTCTCTGCCGGAGAGGACGTCACTGTAGCCTTTATCGGCGGCAGTATCACCCAGGGAGATTACTGCTACCGCCTTCAGACAGCAGGATTCATGGAAAACCGGTGGAAAGACAGCCGGTTCGAGTGGATAAATGCCGGAGTTTCGGGCACGGGGACAGATCTGGGCGCGTTCCGTATCGGGGAGCAGGTCCTGGCCTTCCATCCTGATTTGGTCTTCATCGAATTTGCGGTGAACGGAGGCTATGCTCCGGGTATGGAGGGGATGATCCGGCAGATTGTCAAGTCCGATCCGGATACGGATATCTGCCTTCTCTACACCGTAAAGACCGGCCAGACGGCTGAATATCAGGCAGGGAAAGTGCCGGAAGTCATAGCGGGCCTCGAAAGGGTGGCTGACTACTACAGTCTTCCTTCCATCCATCTCGGTATGGAACCGGCGAGCCTCGAAAAGGCCGGAAAACTGCTCTGGAAAGGGTCTGAGTCAGAAGCGGCAGGCAGGATTCTGTTTTCCGCCGACGGGATTCATCCGTTGGCCGCAGGAGGGGACATCTACGCTTCCGCCGTTGCCCGTGGGCTGCTGAAAATGCAGGAAATTTCCGGCTCGGAGCCGCACGTATTGCCGCAGGCGCCTTTGTTCGGAGACAGTTGGGACGAGGCGGGGATGTACAGACCCGAAGACATTGCCGGCTATGACGGCAACTGGAAAATTATCGCGACCGGGGATATTCCGCAGTTGAAGAAATTTTCAGGATGGTTCGATACCGTATTGTCTTCCGGCAGGAAGGAGTCGTATTTCTGGTTCGCGTTCGAAGGCGATATGTTCGGGTTTTTCGATATAGGCGGGCCTGAAGCGGGGCAGGTGGAAGTGCTGGTCGACGGGGAACTGGTCAGGCTCGGAAAATGTCGTCAGGACGGCTTCGAATGGTGGAAGGCCGGCCATGATGAGGGAGAATATACCCTGAACCGTTTCAACCGCTGGTGCAACAACCGTTACCGGGGCCAGTACGATGTCATAGAGGTGCCCTTCGGGAAACATCAGGTGACAGTCCGGATTTCATCGGTGGACTGCGACAAGAAAGCTGTCCTGGACGATGACTCGGATATCTGCGCCCATCCTGAAAAATATGACCGTTCTATGGTTTGGCTCGGGCGTATCCTGCTGAGGGGCAAGCCGATAGAATCCCACAGGGTGAAAGGTGTCCCGAAACTCGCCCAGCAGCTGAAGTGGGACGGGAAGTTCGAAAGATACAGACAGCAGGATGCAGCGAATCCGCCGGCGGACAGTTCAGTATTGTTTGTAGGCAGTTCCACCATAGAGAACTGGAAGTCGCTTCAGGATGATTTTCCCGGGGTGCCTGTGCTGAATCGCGGAGTTTCCGGGACAAAGACCATAGATATGATAAACTATATCGACAGGCTTGTCAGCCCGTATAATCCGCGTCAGATTTTCCTCTATCCCGGGGACAATGACATAGGCTACAAATGGACGCCTGAGGAGATAATGGAGCAGGTCAGGAAGCTTTTCTTCCTGGTCCGCAGCGAAAAGCCCGATGCGGAGATAGTTTTCATTTCCATAAAGCCTTCTCCGCGCAGGATGAAGGATGTGGAGAAAATCATCCGTACCAATGACCTGATACGCCGGTTCGCAGAGTCTCAGCCTGATACGCGTTATGCGGATATCTTCAGCGCGATGCTTTCTCCTGACGGAGGGCTTGTACCGGAATATTACCGCGAGGACGGGCTGCATCTCACGGAGGAAGGCTACAGGGTCTGGAAAAAGGTCATTTCCGACTATATCAGATGACTGAATGATCAAGAATGAAATATATGAAAAAAACACTGATTCTACTTGTGGCGGCAGCTGTCGCCCTGCCTGCATCCGCACAGACATACAGAAACCCGGATGCTCCTGTGGAGGACAGGGTCGAAGATCTCCTCTCCAGAATGACCATAGAGGAGAAAATCGATTACATCGGAGGTTATAACGGGTTTTATATCAGGGGTATAGAACGTCTTGGCCTGCCTGAGATAAAACTTACCGACGGACCTGTCGGCACTCACAAGGACGGCAAGTCCACCGCTTATCCGGCAGGAGTCCTGACGGCAGCCACCTGGAACAGAGACCTTGTCTACCGTCTCGGAGAACAGCTCGGGCGCGATTCACGTGCCAGGGGAGTGCATATCCTGCTCGGACCGGGAATGAACATAGTGCGTGCCCCGCTGTGCGGAAGGAACTTCGAATATTTTACCGAAGACCCCTATCTGAATTCCGAAGTGGCCGTGCAGTATGTGAAGGGACTGCAGGATCAGAAAGTGGTCGCCACTCTGAAACATTATGCTGCGAACAATCAGGAATGGGACAGGAACAATGTCAGCAGCGATATAGACGAGCGTACGCTTCACGAAATCTATCTGGCCGGGTTCAGGGCAGCCATACGGAAAGGCGGTGCCGGTGCGGTGATGGACAGCTACAATCCGGTGAACGGCGTCAGGGCCACCGAAAGCAAATACCTGAATGATACGGTCCTGCGCAGAATGTGGGGATTCGACGGCATAGTGATGAGCGACTGGTCAGCCACGTATGATGCCGTCAGGGCGGCCAACGGCGGCCTCGACCTGGAGATGCCGCGCGGCAAATGGATGAACAGGGAAAATCTGATTCCTGCCATCCGTGACGGCAGGGTAAGCGAGGCGACCATAGACGAAAAGGTCAGGAGAATCCTCCGCGTCATTTTCCGTTTCGGCTTCTTCGACCATCCGCAGCTCGATTCATCCATCCCGATGGATAATCCTCAGGGTGCGGAGGTGGCACTGCAGCTCGCCCGCGAAGGAGTCACGCTTTTGAAAAACGACGGCAGGCTTCTTCCTTTGGACAAGTCGGAAGTCCGTTCGGTAGCTGTCATCGGTCCGAATGCCGGAGCCTACATCTCTGGCGGCGGCAGTTCATATACTTTCCCTTTTCACAGCGTATCCGTACTCGACGGTATCAGGAACGAAGCCGGAGATATCGATGTCCTGTATTCTTCCGGAGTGCCGACTCTGCCGGAAACTGTTTCAGGCTCGGTATTCTACACGGCTCCGGGCAGCTCCGAGCGGGGCCTGAGGGCTGAATATTTCTCCAATCCGCGTCTGAAGGGAGAACCGGCTTTCGTGCGGACGGATACCGTGGTGAATATCGGCAACGGCTATCACATAGCTGCCGAATACAAGGGAATTCCATACGACCACTGTTCTATGAGATGGAGCGGGGTGATAAGACCGGAAAAGACGGCCTGCTACCGGTTCGTGGTCAGAGGTTTCGACGGCTTCCGTCTGAAACTCGGTGACGATATGATTATAAATGAATGGCGGGACCAGGGTATAACCACCCGGGAAAAAGTCGTAAGTCTGGAGGCCGGGAAAGAATATCCTGTAGTCCTCGAGTACTTTGCCAACGTCCATCCTGTGGACATTTCTTTCGGCTGGAGGGAAGACAGACTTCTTTTCGACGAAGCGGTGGAGATGGCCCGTAAGGCTGATGTGGCGGTCGTGAATGTCGGCTTCAACGAGAGCAGCGAAAGGGAAAGCAACGACAGGACATTCGAACTGCCTGAATATCAGGACAGTCTGGTGAAATGCGTTGCGGCGGCGAATCCGAATACCATCGTGCTTCTGAATGCAGGAGGCAGTGCGGATGTTTCCGCATGGGTAGATGAGGTTCCTTCTCTGCTGCATATCTATTTTGCGGGGCAGGAAGGCGGTACCGCCATAGCGGAGATTCTTTTCGGACAGACTGTCCCGAGCGGGAAACTGCCGATGTCGTTCGATAGGAAATGGGAGGACAATCCGGTTTCCCGTTATTATTACGATCCGGACGGAGACAGGCGCGTTTCATACGGTGAAGGCCTGTTTATGGGTTACCGGCATTATGATGTCAGCGATGTGAAACCTCTGTTTGCCTTCGGACACGGCCTTTCGTACACTGATTTCGATTATTCGGGACTGAAAGTGAAAAAGGCCGGCAATCGCAGTCTGGAGGTATCATTCAGAATAGAAAATTCAGGAGCTTTCGACGGAGCTGAAACCGCGCAGATCTATGTCAGGCCGTTGGATCCGGAAGTGGTGCGGCCGTACAAGGAGCTGAAAGGCTTTGAAAAGGTTTTCGTGAAGAAGGGGAGTGCTGCCGAAGTGAAAATTACGTTGGATGAGGAGGCATTTTCCTATTACAGTACTGAAGTCCACGGTTTCACTTTTGATCCCGGACGGTACGAGATTTTAGTGGGAAGCGCTTCGGATGACATCCGGCTCAGAAAAACGGTGATTATAAAATGACACGCTTCAGTACATTATTATTCATCCTTTTCCTTTCCCTGCTCGCAGGCTGCGAAAAAGGCCCCGGGACCGGCGGCAGTTCCGGTGAAAACGGCAACGGCGGCGAAGACCCCGACCATGCGGAAGAATGCCTGAAAAGCAATATCATATACAACGGGAATCTCTCCCTGTATTCATTCAACCGCTGGCCGGCATACGAGGAGCCTAACAACAACAAGCGCCGGGCTGTCATAAGTCATCTCTGCGATCTGGGCGGAATCGCCTCACGTGAATCCATCTGGAATTCATACGGGTCGATAAAGCCTCTTTCATACGGGGAGACATACGATTTCACATACAACGACAAGGTCATAGACGAGCTTCAAGCGGCCGGATTAGGGTATTGTCTTCAGATAAAGGTGGATGCCATGGTGGCGAATCCGGACAATTACGGCCCGCAGTGGCTGGAAAATCTGGAATGGTACGTGGGGATGGTGGCGGAACGCTATGGTTCCGCACCGCTGTACTATATTCCGATGAACGAGCCGGACAACGAGGGACAGCGTATCGACGGGGTGCCGGCACTGACCACGGACCAGATAGTCAGGGTCCAGAAAGCCGTGTATGAGACGCTTAAAAGTTACGATCCGGATATAAAGGTGGCATCCTCTCCCTGCTGCCTGCTGCAGGACGATTCGCAGTACGACTACACTTCCAGCGGAAGGGAAGTGCTTTTAGGCGGTATAACACGGTATTGCGACTATTTCGCTTTCCACAAGCATGTGGACATAGGCGATGACGGAAGGTATACCGAGATGGACCTTTGGGATCTGATGGATGAAGCCGAGCAGGCGGGATTTCCACGCAAACCGGCTTTAGTAAATGAAAACGGCACCTGGCTTACGCTCGGACTTGTGTACCCGGAAGCTACCGACGAGGAGAAACACCGCTTCAAGGCATACTGGGCCGGGAACGATTTAATACAGATGAAAGCCCTTGGGCTGAAGTATATAGTCATGTATTCCCTTGCAGGTTCCCTGAGCCAGAACGGAGAATACAATCTGATAGATCTGGACACACCCTCCGGAGACGATTATCTGGTCGTCGGGCAGGAATACGAGGCCTACAAATCACTGTGGAATCCAGCCGCCCATGCTCTGTCTGCAGGGATAAACGGGGGATTCGAATCACCTAATCCCGACAAGTCCCGCGACTGGGCCGTATCTTTCCGGGGCAGGTCCTTCAACGGTGTAGGCAGGGCGGAACCGAAGGAATGGGATTATGTCTCCATAGTGGAGGGAGGTTCGCGTTCCGGAGATTTCTGTCTGGAGATGAGACCGATAGATTTCACTCCGTCGGCTTCGATAGATTCTCGCGGAATTACCGCCAACCGCTGCCGCAGGTTAGTGGAAGGACTTGTGCCGGGGAAGAACTATATGCTTTCGGCCTGGGTGAAAATACGCCGCAGCATGGCATCTTCTTACGGGACGGCAGGCCCGGACAGTTCCGCCGGCGATGAACCGGCAGTGACATTGAAGGCTATGGGCTACGATTCCTTAGGCAGGAGGGACGGTTCCGAAGATTCGGCCCTGCATTCCGAATCGGACGGAAAATACATTTTTCTGCAGGTTTCATTTACGGCCGATAATCCCTGGGTGGTAATTTCATTAGAGCACAACGGCATCGGTTATGCGTGGTGGGATGATGTAGCTTTGGAAGCTGTTTAGAACGGATGCCGGAGGAATTTTATAAAGGTATTTTTTTACTTTTCCGTATATAGTTTTTCTTTTTATTGCAGTCTTTAAGGCCGGGAAGCCATACTTTTGCCTCCAGCCGCGACGGTGCGGCGAAATAGACAAGGAGGTAAAATGAAAAGAAGTTATGCAGCTGTCATGCTGTTTTGCTGCTTGTGTGCAGGCATATCCTGCAGCAAGTCCGGTTCCGGAGATTCGGCTCCAGGGACCCTGTCGTTCCGGTTTACCGGGAATCCGCGCGAGTTGGCCAAGGTGTCGCAGGAACTGCCTGATACCAACGATTTCCTGATTACCGTGACAGATGAATCCGGAGCGGTCGTTTTCGACGATATCTACTGTAACTTGCCGGAAGTGCTGGAAGTGGAGCCCGGAAGTTACGGTATCCGCGTCAGGTCGGAAGATTTTTCAGGAATAGAGTTTTCTTCTCCTCAGTACGGGGATGAGCAGTGTGTGGTAGTGCCTCCTGCCGGGGTCATGACAGTAGAACTCGGATGCAGGCAGATAAATTCCGGAATCAGGCTCGATGTGGCACCGGCATTCCTGACCGAATATCCGCGCGGAGTCCTGTTCCTGAGGACCGGAGATGGAAAGCTGATGTATTCTTACAGCGAGAAGCGTATCGCATATTTCAGTCCTGGCCCTGTTTCCCTGATACTTGACAATGACGGTGAAGAGACGGTACTTCTTACCCGGACCGTCGTGTCACAGGAAATACTGACCCTGAAAGTCTCCGTGGCTGCCGGCAGTTCCCAGTCCGCAAAAGGAATTTCCATATCGCTGGACACTGCCCGTGTCTGGACAAACGAGACCTACGTACTCGGGGACGAAGGTTCCAAAGGCTCGACATACGAAGACGCGCTGACTGTCAGCCAGGCTTTGGCCAGTATAGGCAAGGAAGATGTTTGGGTGTCCGGATTCATTGTCGGAGGTGACCTGACATCCGCGAATGCGTCTTTCGACCCTCCTTTCAAGTCAGCTTCCAACCTGCTTCTCGGCTCGCGCTCGTCAGTCAGTTCCAGAGATAACTGCATCGCCGTACAACTGCCGTCCGGAGATGTACGCGATGCTCTGAACCTGGCCGATCATCCTGAGATGCTCGGCAGACTGGTCTGTATCCATGGAGATATAGAAAGTTCATATTACGGACTCGTCGGGCTGAAAAGCGTTTCGGACTTTGTCTTGAAATGATGTTCCGTCTTATTGTCCGGCGACAGCGTTCCTGTTCCTGACGACTATCGTCCTGCGGTCAGGACCCAGGCCTTTTACGGTTATGGATTTCCATGATGGAGGCATTACGGATTTTTTCCTGGTTATGCCTCTGTCGGAAATTTCCAGACCGGCGAAGCCGTTGAGGACGGCCTGCAGCATACCGCCGGCAGCCGTGACGAAATACGGGTTGTCGGCGGCCGGAGTTTCCGCGAGTGCTCCGAACGGCGGGCGGCTGAACGGGAGATAGCACCGTCTGAACATTTCCTCGGCTTTGACGGCATTCCCGAGACGGGCATACTGGACGCAGAAGATGCTCCACGTCATCGCAGGGCCGTTAACCGTATCCACACGGCTTTCGTAGTATTCCAGATCCCGGAGCATCTGTTCCCTGTCGGAGACTGCTCCGAGAGGATAGCCCAACAGGTTTGCGTCAGCCTGCTTGATTAGTCTGCCGTCATAGCCGGAATATTCCATCGTCACGCCGTTTGTGTCCCTGATTATTTTCAGGCCTTCGGCGATTTCATTCCACTTTTCAGGGGCCTTTTCACAGCATATTGAGGCTGCCTTCGAAGCGCATTCCAGTACTTTGGAGAAAGCTGCGTTTGTAAAGGCGTTGTCAGTGACGTTGTTTGCATATTCATCAGCTCCGACGACTCCTGTGACGGAAAATGAACCGTCCGGATTTTCGGTTGCACGGTCTGCGCAGAACCCGGCTGCCGCCTTGAGAACGGGCCATCCCTTTTCCTTCAGCCATTTCCTGTCGCGGGTCACGCACCAGAAATTCCAGGCGGCGATGCCCACATCGGCAGTGATATGATGCTCCATAGGTCCGGTCAGGGCCCATACCGGAGTGGATTCTTCACCGAATCCGTCGGACTCCCACGGGAACATCGCACCTTCATAACCGTATGCCAGAGCCCTTTTCTCCGCAGCATCCAGCCTGTCGAAACGGTAGTCTGTCAAGGATTCGGCCAGGTCGCGGTTCAACAGCAGAAGCGGAGGAAACATCCACAGTTCAGCGTCCCAGAAGATGTGGCCGTTGTATCCCTGGGAAGAAAGTCCCATAGGCGGTATGCTGAGTCCGGAATTTTCCCTGCACGAACCGTACAGGCTGAACAGGGCGAGTCTTACGGCCTGCTGTGCCAGGGTGTCACCCTCGATTTCTATGTCTCCCTGCCAGAGCCGGGCCCAGGCGGAGCGATGCCCTTCTATGATTTTTTCCGTTCCGAGCCTGTCGACATATACTGTCTGCCTGACGGATTCATTCCACGGATCCGAGAAGTCGGCAGTAGAGCAGACTGAGGCTGCAACGGAAAAATGTGCGGTCCGGCCTTTCTTCAGACTGACGGCGAGTATGTCTCTGTCTGCCGTTCCGGATCGGACGAATCCGGCATTCGTGCTATCCTGTCCGGATATGCATTCGGCCTTTCCCGCGTGTCGCGCACCGGTAATGAACGTCGAAGCTGCCGCGACCTCGTATCTGCCTCCGGATGTCGGGGCGGATACGGTCAGAACATCCAGTTTTCTGCCTTCTATCCACCATGATTTCCGTTCACGTGTCGCAGGACCGTATTCTTCCGGGACACCCATACTGTTGGCGAATTCCAGATATGCATCTTCGAGGGCAGTCACTTCCACATCCATAAGCAAGGAATACGGAAGATTCCGCAGGGCCATAAACCTGTATTTCACCTTTATTTTCCCTCCGGCAGTGAATTCAGTGACGTGCTCCGCATTTTTCATATCGATGGATTGTTTCCAGCCGCTGATACCGGTGTACTTGTCTGCCGGGTCGAAAACCTTGCCGTCGATTTTCATGGTCAAGCAGAACGGGTTTATCCCTCTGACCGTACGGTTGACCATATCCGGGCCGGACCTGTCGGAAACATTGTTCAGTATGATATGTCTTACGGAAAAAGGTTCTTTCCAAGGCAGTATCCCGAGTGTCCCGTTGGCGACAGGTACACCCGAGTATGCGGTGTCATAGTCGTATGCAGTCAGCACCCACCCGTCTTCATCGTGCCGGCCGGCATATCCTGAATCTTCCGTATGTACTGTGCATGAGCCGGCGACAGTCAGGACCGAGCATGCAAATATGAATATGAGCGAAATTTTCATGATTGGTCTTTTTCTCACAAACAGAATTCAAAAAAAAGAAAATTTCTTATATTTTAGAATACAATCAAAAATCAGGATGTCAAAGAACACAAATCGAATCCATTCAATGATATCCTGATTTCTATGACTGTTTTCAAGTTACTGAGGACTACGACATTTTTCCGGTCGATAACTCTTTATCCAGGTATTCGTAAACATACGCAGTACTTTGGGAATATAATCCGGTAGACAAGTCGATAAGTTTGGAATATGTGTCCGACGTATAAAGAGTCCGCAAGGCATCTTCCATAGACAGACCTCGTTCCGACATAAGGAGACCGATGATTTCCTTGGATA
>CALVBH010000085.1 GCA_944325765.1 uncultured Bacteroidales bacterium | reverse complement strand
CGAATCGTATATGATGAAAGACGGCTGCGAATTCAGTATCGGAGACAGGACGTACCTCAGAGCCGAACTGAAATCCACCGCATGGGAAGGGTTGTACGACCCCAAGACCACCGGTACGGTCAGCCTGAGCGCACGGCGGGCCTCTTTCATCCTCGATCCCGATCCGTGGTCGGACCATTTGGTCCTCTACAACCCTAAAATCGAGGAAGGAAAGGAAGAGCCGGTGCCTATCGCAGTGAGCATCTCGTTCTACACCGGGAAAGCTCCGGAAAAGATAGTCTGGGAAAGGTCTAACGAAAAAATGCCTCTGTTCGACCGTTCGGAATACGACAGGATGATATCCGAAGGGAACTTCCTGACAGGGCTGAAGAACTACCGTGAAATCGATTCGAGATTGTCCCGGAAGGAGATTCCGTTCTCGTACGATGCCGGAACCGGTATGGTGACGGTGATATTGCCGGAAGGCTTCAATCATATAGTATGGAAATAAATCGGAAACACAAACAATAACCATTATTATGAAAAGAATTTCAATATTTGCCGCCGCTTTGGCGGTGACGGCGGGTCTCTTCGCTTCCTGCTCGGACGTGAATGTCGAAAAAGACCTCGAACATCTGACCAACCGCGTAACCTTGCTGGAAAGCCAGATGAGACAAGTGAATTCGGACATAAATCTCCTGAACGAGATTGCCAACGGAGCTTCCGTCACGAGTTTCGAACAGGTCGGCGAAAACGAGTACAACATAACTCTCGGCAACGGCACGAGATACACCATCGAGACAGTGGGCGACACCGGTATCGCCGGCCTGGACCTGAGCATCGACGAGGAGGGCTACTGGATGCTGAACGGCTACAGACTTACGGACGCGAACGGACAGGAAGTCTGCGCGAAGGGCTCCGAGGCGGAAGTGCCCGTATTCGGAGTGGATGCAGACGGCTACTGGACAGTGAAATACGGTGAAGAAGGCACGCCGGAGCCTGTTCTGGATGCAGAAGGCAAACCTGTCAAGGCACAGGGAGAAGTCACGGGCGGAGGTCTGATAACTTCCGTGTCCGAACTCGGAGGGAAACTGACTATCGTCCTCAACGATGACACGGTCTACTCGGTGCCGGTAATCCCCGGCTTCTACTGCCGTTTCACGGATGCTCCTGAGGATATCATACAATTCGTCTACGGCGAAGAAAAAGAGTTCCCGGTGGAGATGAAAGACGTGGTGGATGTGGCTATCACAGTACCGAACGGCTGGGAAGCGTGGTTCAACGATGACAACACGGCTCTGACCGTAAAGGCTCCTGCAGCCGTCACCAAGGCAGCCATCGCCGACACCCGCCGCGACGTGGTCCTAAAGGCGGAAGGACCGAACAACACTTTCGCCATCTCGAAGATAAAGGTGGAGGCCGTGGAATCCGTGGAGGAGCCGTCTACCGATATTTACCAGCAATACAGTGACGGAAAAGATATCGTCATCGCCGGTGTCACGTACAACAAGACCGTCTACGGCGACCCTGTCCTCCTGACGGCAGAATCAGGAAGTTCCGTCGATCTGAGGGAATCCATCAACAGTGTCGACAAAAGCAAGGTCGAAGCAGGCCGGATATTCTTCCTCCAGGACAACGGAGGGACGTTTATGACCAGCTCCGGGGCAAGCGACAATACCAACATAAACGGCAATGTGGTCATAGCCAGCGCAGACGCGTCCAAGAAAGTGAAAGTGACCTTGGGCAAGAATATGAGGCTGTTCAAAGGCTCCTTCACCGCACAGAACATCGACTTCGAAATCACTGCCGACAATGTCTTCGAGTTTCATAAATCAGCTACGGAAGACATCGAGAGGCTTCATTTCGACGGATGCGAGTTCCATAACATCACGAAGAATTTCATGACGACCGGAACCACGACCTTTGCAGTAAAGAGCATCGTTTTCGAGGATTCGAAACTGGAACTGTCGGGAACAGACAACAAGAGAATCCTGCACTTCGGCAGCACTACCGTCCTGGACAAATTCGCTGATATCAGGTTCAGGAACAACATCATTTACAATACGGAAGCCATCCAGGCATACCTGACATTCTGCGAGACCGGAAACCTGGACATCTTCTCCGGAACCGGCTGGGACAATACCTCTGTCATACTGGAAAACAACACGCTCTACAATATACCGTGCTCCCGCGCCCTGCTCTATTTCTACAAAATCGGGCATGCATCTGTCAGCAGGAATATTTTCTATGTCGAGCCGGAAGGCGAGTGGTCAGACGTCACCAACATTATGCAGACTTTCATGCCAGACCATCCTGCATCCGGTATAGACGTGACTGTGGAAGACAACATAGCCTACGGCCTGGCTGACGGAAAGAACTGGCAGATCTGCAATCCTTCATCCACGTTCATCTACCCGGGTTCCAACACCATAGAAAAGTCCGCGACGGATCCGTTCTCTGTCAAGGACGCGTCTACCGGCACGTTCACACAGGGAACAGGTTTTGCAGCGTACGGGGCCCGATTCTAATTCCGACACCAAAAATGAGAAAATCCATTCTTTTTCTCTCGGTTTTCATAACAGTCTCCCTCTCGGCACAGCAAGTCTGCGACTGGGAGACTGCTTATGTAAAAGCCGATGAATTCCTCGCCCGGATGACCGTGGAAGAAAAGGCGGAAATCGTCCGCGGAGGAAAGGACAAGTTTTTCATCAACAGTTTTCCCGACAAGGGGATAAAGCCCGTCTATATGTGCGATGCGAGCATGGGTGTCCTCCTTTGGAGCCACACGCCCGATCCCGCACTCAGGAAACAGCTGGACAGTTCCACGGCCTTTCCCGCAGCCATCCTCCTCGCATCGACGTTCTCCCCTGAGCTGGCATACGGTTATGCCGAAGCCGTCGGGGAAGAGTGCCGCGCCGGCGGTGTGGACATCCTGCTCGGCCCGGGGCTGAACATCTACCGACAGTCCCAGTGCGCCCGTAACTTCGAATACCTCGGGGAAGACCCGTATCTGACCTCTGAGTTGGTTTCAAGTTATGTAAAAGGACTGCAAAGCACGGGCACTGCCGCCTGTATCAAGCATTTCTTCGGGAACAATACCGAATTCTACCGGAAGCGCAGCAACTCGATAATCGACGAGAGGGCAATCCACGAAATCTACCTGCCCGGTTTCAAGGCGGGAATAGACGCCGGCGCGGCCTGCGTGATGACTTCCTACAACCAGATAAACGGAGAATGGGTATCCCACAGCCCGCAGATTATCAAGGGGCTTCTCCGCTCGCATCTCGGGTTCAAGGGTATGGTCATCTCGGACTGGAACTCGGTGTGGGATTTGGACAAGATGCTCCGCTCGGGTATCAACATCGAAATGCCGGGTACATACGACTTCGGGACTACGATTATGGAACTTTACCGTAAGGGAATGGTCTCGGAGGCGGAACTCGACGATATGGTCAGGCCTCTGATAGCCACCTGCATAGCCATGGGATTCTACGACCGCGAGAAGCAGGACTTTTCGCTTTTGGACAGGTTTCCGGAACATGACAGGCTGGCACGGAAGGTGGCGGAAGAAGGGACTGTGCTTCTGAAGAACAGGGACGGCATACTGCCTCTCGACCCGGCTTCGGACAGGAAAATCCTGCTGACCGGCAAATTCTGTCATCAGACGGCACGCGGTCTCGGAGCATCCTACGTGGAGGGCTACGGGAATGTATCATTGGCAGATGCCGTAACGGAAGTTTTCGGGGACTGCGTCCATTATTCGGAAAACCCGACGGCCGACGAGATAGAGGCTGCCGACATTGTGCTGTTAAGCACCGGAACCATAGATGAAGAAGCCGTAGAACGCCCGTTCGAGCTGCCTGAAGAGGATGAGTCGTTCATAGAATTCGTCACCGGTCACAATCCGAACACCGTAGTCATAGTCAATTCCGGCTCAGGCATCAGAATGACCGGATGGAATGATGATGCCGCCGCCATAATCTACGGCTGGTACGGAGGCCAGAACGGCAATGACGCCATAGCGGACATCCTGTGCGGGAAAGTCAACCCTTCAGGAAAACTCCCGGTAACCATAGAAAAGGAATTCAGGGACTCGCCTGCATACGGGTATCTGCCGCGACACGCCCAGTTTTACCGGGAGCTCAGGAATGAGCTGCTGATAGATGTCTACGATATACGCTATGAGGAAAGCGTGCTGGTGGGATACAGATGGTACGACACTATGGGCATCGAGCCTCTCTACCCGTTCGGATACGGCCTGTCCTATACGGATTTCAGTCTTTCAGCGCCCGAACTGTCTTCTGGAAGGCTCTCGGAGGATTCTTCCGTAAAGATTTCGGTAAAGGTGAAGAATACCGGCAAAAGGGCCGGAGCCGAAGTGGTCCAGCTGTATGCAGGGGAAGACAAGCCGACTGTCCTGCGTCCTGTCAAGGAGCTTAAAGGCTTCCGGAAAGTATGGCTGGAGCCGGGGGAAACACGGACCGTAGAATTCGAACTGAAAGCTGCCGACCTGGCCTTCTGGGATGATGTCACCCACGGATGGAAGACCAACCCGGGGGTCTATACCCTCTCCCTCGGCACTTCCTCCCGCGACATCTCCCACACGCTGAAGGTGCGGCTGTAAAGACTACACGCCCAGTACTATCGATGCATCGATACCGAGTTTGCGGCTGATTTCACGCCCTGTCTTCAAAGTGGGTTCGCTTTTGCCTGAAATATACTCGCTTATCCTTGAGGGGCTGACACCGAGCATTTTCGAAAGAGAAAGCTGGGTCAGTCCCATTTCCTGCATCCTCAGTCTGAGTGTCTCCGCCAGAGTCGGAGTCCCTATCGCAAAATGCTCGTCCGAATAGTCTGCAACCATATTTGACAACAATTCGAGTTCAATGCAGTGCGGGTCATCGGCCGGTGTATTGTCATCGACCAACGGCAACAGTTCTTCCACACGCCTGACCGCCCATTCGTATTGTTCTCTGTTTTCTATCTTCGCCATATTTCAAATATTTGAACAATCTATCCTGTCATATTCATCGTGCGTACCGATGAAACG
>CALVBH010000084.1 GCA_944325765.1 uncultured Bacteroidales bacterium | reverse complement strand
GGTATCGACAAAGACAATGCCGTCGAATTTCGTAGTGTCCATTATCTTACAATCTGAATCCATTCATCGGCTAAAATATGCAAAAACAACGAATAGTGAAAATATTGCCCAAAATTATGAAATAACAGGACGATATGTCTGCCGTAAATTTGTTCAAGAATTTAAAACTCCGCATATATGAAAGATGTAAGATTGAACAATGGAGTGATGATGCCGGCTATCGGGTTCGGTGTCTATCAGATTCCTGAAAAGGAAACGGAACGAGTCGTAAGCGATGCCATTGAAGCGGGTTATAGGATGTTCGACACGGCAGCTTCTTATTTTAACGAGGAGCAAGTCGGCAATGCTATCCGGCAGAGCGGCATCAGGCGTGAGGAATTTTTCATCACCACCAAACTGTGGGTGCAGGATTATGAATATGACGACGCACTCCGTGCCTTTGACAAGTCATTGAAGCTGCTCGGACTTGATTATATCGACCTCTATCTGCTGCACAAGCCTTACGGCAACTATTATGCTGCGTGGAGAGCCTGCGAACGGCTTTATAAAGAAGGACTTATCCGTGCTATCGGCGTGACGAGTTTCTCCAATGAACGTCTTCAGGACCTTTTCCTGCACAATGAGGTGAAGCCTGCAGTGAACCAGCTTGAGACACATCCGTTTTTCCAGCAGCAGGCAGCCAATACGTTCCTGCAGAAGGAGGCTGTCCAGCATGAGGCATGGGCACCTTTTGCCGAAGGGCAGAATGACATTTGGAACAATCCCGTGCTGAAAGCAATCGCTGAAAAACACGGGCGGACGGTCGGGCAAGTCGTTCTCCGCTGGCTGAACCAGCGCAATGTTGTGGTCATTCCCAAGACTGTACACAAGGAGCGTATGATTGAGAACTTTTCCATCTTTGATTTTACACTGACGGCCCTGGAAATGGAAACTATTGCCGGACTGGACACAGGGAAAAGTCCGATTTACGATGATATGGATTTGGCAACGGTAAGAGGCATCGGATTGCATAAGATTCATGAATAATCAGAAATACCTCAAGCGATATGGAAACGAAATACATTGACACTCCCGAATGGGACAAGACATTTGCCCTCAGTGACAAAGTGAACCACAAGAAAGTCAGCTTCACCAACCGTTACGGCATCCGTCTGGTCGGTGATCTGTACATGCACAAGAGTCAGACAGGAAAACTGCCTGCAATAGCCGTCTGCGGTCCTTACGGGGCGGTTAAGGAGCAGGCATCGGGACTATATGCCCAAACCCTTGCCGAACGCGGTTTCATTACTCTTGCCTTCGACCCGTCATTCAGCGGGGAAAGCGGAGGACAGCCCCGTTACATATCATCGGGTGAAATCTATACCGAGGATTACAGTGCGGCGGTGGATTTCTTCATGCTCCAGCCGGAGGTTGACAGAGAGCGCATAGGCATTCTTGGCATCTGCGGTTTCGGTGGCATCAGCATCAATGCAGCCGTGCAGGATACCCGCATCAAAGCCACCGTTTCATCCACGATGGGAGCATTCGATCCTTACGACAAGGATCAGAGGTATGAAATGCGCAGGCATCTCAACGAGCAGCGCACCGCAGATCTCCTTGCCGGACGTGCTAACGAACGCAGCGGTGGCGTGCCGGCAAATCTGCCAGACGAAATCCGTTCCGCCGTGCTTGTTGTACACGGGGAAAAGGCCTACTCGCTTTCGGCTTCACAGGAGGCTTTCGGCAAATTGAAAGGAGACAACAAGGAATTGCTGATTATTCCCGGTGCGAGCCATACCGACCTGTACGACCGGATGGACATTATTCCGTTCGACAAAATTGAAGCGTTTTTCAGGAAATACCTGAGATAACAATCCTTAATGCCAAAAACTGATTGTCGACGGAACATTACTCCGGCAGAATTGCCTATCTTTGCATCCATTAATGAAGACAACCACAGGATGAACACTTCTGCCGGCAGTATCCACATCAGGACCGCAAATATTGAGAAAGACGCAAGGCCCCCGGAATTCATAGCCGGGCTGCTCGAAATATGGGAAGCATCCGTCCGCGCCAGCCACCGTTTTCTGTCTGAAGACGATATCCGGAATATTCTCCCGCAGGCGGAAGATGCCATCCGGCAGATTGAGACATTATGGGTGGCATGTGACGGCGATGCCCGCATCGGATTCATGGGCATCCAGTCCGGCAAGATAGAAATGCTGTTCCTCCATCCGGACTATTTTCGCAAAGGCGTGGGGAGCGCATTGATCCGAAAAGCATTTTCAGAGCAGGGAGTACAATATGTTGACGTTAATGAACAGAATCCCTCAGCCGTGAGATTCTACGAGAGGATGGGGTTCCGCACATTCCGCCGCGACAGCAAGGATGACCAGGGCAATCCCTTCCCTGTACTGAGGATGAAACGTTTATGAATCATCTTCCCGTATCGTCTGTTGTTTGTGCAGTCGCGGACAGGCCTCCTGCCAGCACGAGGGCGATTATTCCATATCACGGAATTGTCCCCGGTGGTTGCTCACAACCGGTTATATTCTTCGTCAGTTACAGGTTCCAGCCATTCATTGGACGTGTTTTCTCCCGGAACCTCAAAGGCAAGATGCGCGAACCAGCTGTCTGCCGCAGCACCGTGCCAGTGCTTGACATTCGCCGGGATATGGATGACATCGCCTGGAAGCATTTGCACGGCAGGTTTGCCTTCCTCCTGATACCAACCCTTGCCGGCTATGCAGACAAGCATCTGTCCGCCTCCTTTGGTCGCATGGTGAATGTGCCAGTTATTGCGGCATCCAGGTTCGAAAGTGACATTGTTGAACGGTATCTGCTCTTTTGATATGGGTGCCAGATAACTGTTGCCGATGAAATACTTGGCGTAAGCGGTGTTCGGTTCGCCGATGGGGAATATCATTTCTTTCTGAAATGCCTCCATGCCGGCTGTTGCGGTTGTTCCTGTAATTTTGTCCTGTGCCATAATTCCTTGAATGTCATGCATTGTTGCCATTAATAATAAAAACAGTATCTTTTTCATGCGTAGAGAATATTGTTCCATAAAATTATGGATTCTTTATACATTGCAAAGATACGGCGGCATGAGCCTAAACAGGGTAGACATTTCCCCTGCGTTTATACCAATTTTACTGAAAATGTCCACATTACCACATTACCCACATTATCAGAATTTTTCAGAATCGCTGTCCCGGCCAGAAACAAAAAAATCCCGAAGTCGTCGGACTTCAGGATTTTTTTTGATTTGCCCTTTCGGGTGGTGGGAGCAGAGGGAGTCGAACCCCCGACCCTCTGCTTGTAAGGCAGACGCTCTGAACCAACTGAGCTATGCTCCCGTTACTTGTTTCTTTCAGGCGATTTCTGC
>CALVBH010000083.1 GCA_944325765.1 uncultured Bacteroidales bacterium | reverse complement strand
ACCAGCATGACCTCTTGGTAGCCGTTACGAATGAAATCAATGGTGACAGTAATTCAGAGGTCGCACTGCAATTCAACCACATCTGCACCGCCGTCAGATTCGAAGTCGGCAGCCAGATGCAGCCGGGTACAATAAAAAGTGTATCCCTCAAAGGCGTTTATTCCGAAGGAATATACGATATGACCGTAGTAGACGGTACAGGAACCACGGATAAATGGAAATATGTTGACAATAACGGAGATAACAAATATATCAACGATTTCTCACAAAACTTGGATATGACGACAGGTTCGGAGGTAGACGGAACACCAATCACTGAAGATGCACAGACCTTTATGATGCTCCCACAAACCCTGCCTCCCGGTGCCACTGTCGAAGTCGTATTTACTGATGGCGTGACCGATAAGGAACGTACCCTCTCCGCCTCCATCGTCGGCTCAGAATGGCCGCAAGGTCAAACCGTCACCTACAAACTCTCCATCTCACCGGAATACGAACTGGATTTTGTGACCGAGCCGACGCTCCAGGATGCCCATTATGTCATCTATCCGATTACCATAAGGGCGAACGATGTCCCTGGAGGAAGTTGGACATTGACTTCACCGGATCCTAATGTAACGCTCAATGCAAGCTTGCCAATGTTTGGTGCTCGTGGTTACTGGGTAGAAGAAGAAAAAGGGACACAGATAATTACAAGCTATGCATCCGGTGATAATATCACTGTTTATGCATATTTGGCAGAAAATGCGACTGATGCTATGCGAGAAGTAACACTTAACCTCCGACCTGTAAGTCAGCCAAGCGCAACTCCTGCTACATTTACTATATCACAGCATTACCCAAGCTGGAACGGTGACCTTGGCTGTGAAAGAATCGAAGAGTACGATGAAGGTTATACCGGCTATCCTTGGGGCTTCAAGTGGGATACTGATATGAGAATAACATACGATGCTGAAGATATAGGCTTTTTCTCTAGAATCATCCTTTTTTTCTATTTAGGCTTGTTTAACAATGATGAATTTGTCAAGCATGATATTAGTATTATCCCGTATTATGACCATGTTATAATAGATTTTAGTAAAATCTCTCCGTTAGATGTTGCTACGGATATGAATAACGGCAACCAAAACACATACGAGTTGTATAATTTTGACGGAATAAATGATGCGTCGGCTATAATGCAGATGTTGGAGGAATGGGGTATGCATCCGGATAAAGAATTGCCGACAAATCCTACAGTATTTGCAGCACGTGTTTGCGCATTGAAAAACAAATTTAATAAGGAAGTAACTTCAGAACAGGGACAACAAGTTGAAAGAGCCATTCTTCGACAAGAGAATCTCGTATGGTATCTCCCTGCCAGCAATGAAGCCCCCAATATGAAGATAGATGCAAGCGATTCTGATTCAACTCCTTTAACAGGTACGTATTGGACATCTACGGCGATAAATGATAACAAAAATGCTTATTCATACACCATCGGCGGAGTGACATCTTCGTCGGATAGGAATACCAGCTATAAAGTCCGTGCCGTCCGTCGCCGCTAATTCGTAGATTAACATCCATTTTTGAGGAAGCAACTCTTTGCCGAAGCCATTGGCTCCCGAAAAGGGAGGGGACCCACGAAGTGGGGAGGCGCTTCGGCAGAGAGTCGCAACGTCCTATTGATTGAATACTGCGTTCACCAGATTCATTATCACGTAGATGACGAAAGACAGCAGGATAATCATAGACCAGTTCAGCCCGAGAAGAGCCACGAGCACCGTGCAGACGCAGAAAACTCCCACGAACGCTATCCTCATCCTGTAGACTGGTGTAACAGCCTTGTTCCCTTTCTTGAATTTCATCGAAAACATCGGGATGCGGCTCACCAGCAGAGCACAGAGGACGGCTGTCGACAGACATACGAAAACCCTGCTCGAAAGCCATCCGAGCATAAAACTGTCGGGAGTGACCGCCACATAATGTACGAACGAACCCACTATCATGGCGCAGGCAGGTGTCGGAAGTCCGAGGAAATTCTCCGCCTGGGAATCGTCGATGTTGAACTCTGCCAGCCGGAGAGCTGAAAAAATGATTATAAGGACAGGAACGAAAGCCCAGACCCCGCCTAATCCGGCGGACAGCACGGCCTCCCTGAACATCATAGCCGGAAGGACACCGAAACTTACCAGATCAGCCAGGGAATCGAGTTCCTTGCCCAAGGCCGAGTAGGCGTTCAGCAGCCTGGCACTCAGACCGTCAAAAAAATCACAGAGGGCAGCCGCGAGCATCAGCAGGAATGCCGCTCCGAGGTCACCCTCCATAGCGAATATCACACCTATGCACCCGCACAGCAGGTTCATAGATGTGATAGTGTTGGGAATATGCCTGACAATATTCATAGCATCAGCGTTTTCCTGTCAGACTTACTTTATTCCGAGCTTCTTTCTGATATCTTTCGGAACGGCGTTCTTGTGAACCACGATATTCATGGTCTTGTATCTGACGAAAGCATCGGATGCATACCATATACCCTTGTATTTCCCGGTCTCTCCCCAGGAATTCTTGACCATGAAGAACTTGTTCCCGTTCTGGTCTTCGGCCAGGCCGTAAATCTGCATTCCGTGGTCATCCGTGGTGGTTTTCCTGTCGTATCCGTCCTGTCTCATTTCCTGTGTGATGACTTTTTCAGCCTTTACTTCCGCCTCATCGGCCTTTTCCGCGGATTTTCCCACCCATTTTTCCTGGTCGGAGCCGGCAGTCACCTTTCTGTCGGTGTCGGGAACCGTAGCTATTCCGTCACGCGTAAAGCCTGCTTCGCTGACATCCGTACCCCAGGCGATGGTGTAACCTTTGTCTATGGCATTGTACATCACTTCCATGAGTTCATCCAGCGGAAGGTTGTATGACAGATCCCATCTCCAGTTGTCGCACACTTCGATGACGAACTGCGAATAGAAAGGATGATGGGTGAATGAAGTCAGGGATACATAGTCGTCCGGATTAATGCCGAGGAAGTCCCTGTATGATTCCGGGGTATAAGTCACTCCGTCCACTTCGAAAGTCTCCGGGATTTCCCCGAGGTAGGCTTCGAGGATGCCGTCCAGTCCGTTCAGCCAGGCAGTGGTCAGTTTTCTGTTCGGATTCTTCACGATGCCTTCCACATAGCCTTTAAGACCTTCGTCCATCTCGAAATGTTCCGGCTTTTCCGTCCCGTACTCCAGTCCCGGCATGGCTTCCTGCGGTACGATACCGTAGTCTTCTATCACATGCAGTACATCTCCGAATGAACTGCCCGCAGCGAAATTCAGGTGCCCGTCAAGCCTTACGTATTTGGCTGCCCTGTCGTGGTATGACTTGGAAACCACGAACATTTCGGAGAGATCCAGACTGTCGATGCCCTTTTCCCTGATGATTTCCGATTCTATGAAAGACAATGTCGAAAAGCACCAGCAGGTACCTGAACGGTACTGGTCCTTGATGGATGTGATGGGGTTTTCCTTGATTACGGTGAATTCATAGCCAGGATTCTTCTTCACGGTGTCTTTTTTCTCCTGTGCGTAAGCACCGAGAACCGTCATTGCCAGAATGGCACTAAAAACTAATTTTTTCATTATTGTCATTGTTCAATTAATTCAAAAATTAAGACACGAATTTACAAAGATAGCGGGAAACGGTGAAATATTGTCTCAGGATTGGATAAAAAAATCTAAATTTGGCGAAATTTATCTTTCAGGGGAGGCGATGGACAGGAAAACCATACTTTACATACATGGAATGGGCGGGGGAGGTGACAGCCGGATTCCCTCGATACTTGGCGAACATATCGACGGGGTAGTGGTCCGGACCTACAGTTTCGATCCCGGAATCTCGGAAAGGCAGATTTCGGAGTGGGTGGAAGAGCTCTCGCCGGCGCTGATAATAGGGGAGTCCCTCGGTTCCCTGAATGCCATCAGGATAGCCGGTATCCCGCATATTCTGGTGTCCCCGGCCCTGAATGCTCCGCTGTATTTCGGGTATCTGGCCTGGCTGGCTATGATTCCGGGGGTTTCGTGGATTCTCGACCTGATATACAGGCCGAAGGAGGGGGACAGACAGAAGATTCATTTTACATACAGGGTAATGCGCCGCTATATGGAGCATCGGCGCAATGCATTGAAAAACAGCCCCCGCTATGGTAGCAGAGACTGTTTCTTCGCCTTTTTCGGAACCAGGGACCATTACCGCAAGTCCGGTATCGTGAGCATCAGGACCTACCGGAAATATTTCGGTGACACTTTCTCTATGTATCCCGGTTCGCACTTTATGGAGGACGATTTCGTCCGCACCATCCTTGTCGACAAAATCAGAGAACTGATCGGCTGAAAACCATCAATTAAAACAACTCTGTTTCGATGCTCTCAGCCTTTGTCTGGAGCTCTTCCGGGACATTGGCGAACAGGTCGAAGCCGCAGATTTCCTCCACCTCGTCGATGGTGGTGGAGTAGTTGTAGTATTTGTCTCCGGTATACGCCGCATTCTTCGGGAAATAGTAGCCTATGCCCTTGGCATCGGTCATGTTTCCGGAACTGTCGAAGGAGCAGAGCATGATGCATTTCCAGTATGCGGACGGTATAGGGACGGTCTCGCCTCCGTCATCGGTTTCCGTCATATTGTTTTGGTAGAGGGGACCAGTTACTACGTACAACGTATCCCTGCCAGTTGGAGCATTGTTCTGGACATCTTGCTCAAGTTGGTTCCATACCCCGTCGTTAAACTGTGTCTGCCATTGCGGTGTCTGGTTTGAGAGGTAAAAGGTCTGTTGGTTTGCCGTTATGTTGGCCTGCCTGTCATTGGAAGCTACCTGATGCCCTTTATGGTAGTTGCTGGTACATCCTGCCGACTGCCAGTCTTTCGGAATCGCCGGGTCGTATTTCCAGTTTTTGCGTCGTCCGACATTATCGTCCCACCAATTGTCCTTGTGCATACCGTATGCTTCCCATAGGGCAGCCTTTTTAGTAGCATCGAAAAGCATGGTATAGTTCCTGACACGTCTGCCTCTGTCAGTATAAGTGTGCGTTACGATGAGCTGGTTCTGATTTTCGCATTTGTATGTGTATGCGAGAGCCCCGGAAAGACTTTCATTTATCACCTCACTGTACGGCACTCCCTCTTCCATCGCCACGGCCGCTGCCGGTATTTCCCAGTTCTTCAGCCATCCGTTAGTATTGGCTCCCGTAGCACCCGGCTGCGGCTCCGGATCAGGCTCAGGGGTCGGGTCCGGGTCTGGATCAGGCTCGTCCGGATTCTCATCGGGATCCTCAGGTCCCGGATCAGGTATTTCGCCGGAATCTGCGGAACGTTTGTACAGAGTAACCGATACGCAGTTTGTAGAACTTTCCCTGTAGCAGGCGAATCGCGGAGCACTCGGATTCCATTTCAGCGAATAGCCATTGTCATTGGCCGGGCAGAGCCCGCCGCTTAATGAAATTTTCCAGATATCGGTCTCCTGGTTCGGAGAATCTGAGGTGTTCTGCGACAGACTGTTTTTTGTCCCCGAAAATCCTATATAGCCTATATTGCTGACATAAATCGAATATCCGCTTCCGGAAGCCGACACTACAGCCTTGTATCTGTCTCCGATTTCGGCCGGAATGCCGTCTGCCGTCAGCGCTGAAGCCAGGTCAGTGTCGCCGGTGCCGTATTTATCGTTGAACCCGTCGAGAACCAGTATGCGTTCACCGTCCGAGTATGTAATGAGATATTCTCCCGTCCAGTCGGACAGTTCCGAAGTCACCTGAGTGTAGTAGTATGTTTCCTCAACAGGCGGTTCGTCCTGTCCGTCATCCGGGTCGGTGTCCGGATTTTCCTCATCGCCTCCGGTTTCCCCGCCGCCCTGCTCCGTGCCGTCAGGGTCAAGAGTGCCGGTCTCCGTACACTGTGTGTAGAAAACCGGCAGACCGAAGATGAGAAGAAGTGTAGAAATAAAATTCAACCCCTTCATAAATATTTTCCTATATCATAAGTGCTCCTACAAGGGCCAGAATGGCGTAGAACTCAGGGAGAGCCGCATAAATCATAGTGTTGGTCTGGACATCATGCCCCTGCGAGATACCCACGATACCGTTGGCGCAGACCTGGCCCTGACGGATGGCTGAAATCAGCAGGACGAGACCTATGCCGAGCCCCATGCCGAAAAGTTTCAGTCCGTCGGCTTCGAAATCCTTTCCGAGCCACATCAGGAATGCCACGAAACCGTAAAGGCCCTGTGTGGCAGGCATGGCGGAAAGTATCATGTAGCTTGCCGATTTGTCCGGATTCTTTTTCAAAGCACCTTCGGCGGCGTTGCCGGTAATGGTCGTACCGATGCTGCTGCCGACTCCTGAAAGTCCCAGCATAAGGCCGAGACCCAGATAACCAAGAATTAAATTCACCATAATTTCTATAATTTTAATTGTTAATATCGATTATACCTGCCGTGTGAGCGGGTTGTAGGCTGTTCCGCGTCCTTCATATCCGGAGTTTTTGAAATATTCCACGAAAGTAAGTCGCAGAGGATGGACGAAGGCTCCGAGGCATGACATCGCCAGATTCAGGGCATGCCCGAGCAGGACTATGACCGCAAAGCCGAGCCAGTCCAGACCGGGGACGGGAATCCCGTCCTTCAGCATTATCCCCAAGTCGTTGAAAGCTCCGCCGAGCATTCCTCCGGCAAGTCCCAAAGCATACAGACGGATGTAGCTGAGCACGTCGCCGAGCAGTCCTGTCGCCATATTGTAAGTATCCCACAGTCCGGCTCCGATGTTTATCAGAGGGTTGCGCCCCGGGGTGTTGAATATGAATATGCCCAATGCGGATACGGCTCCTATGACTATCACTGCGCATTTCACGACCGTTTCCGGAACAAGCCCCGGCAGGGCTGCGGCAGCAGTGACTATACCGCCGATGATGAGCAGCAGCCATGCCCACGTGCTGATATTGGCCTTGAATCCGAACCGTTTCGTGTAGCATACGGCCTTTATGGTCATAGCCAGGCAGATATGGAATACGCCTATGCCTATGGCCAGGACCATCTGGGCCGAATATCCCGCTATTTCTCCGGTAATCATGCACTTTTTCAGCCACCCTGGCACCCATGAAGCCTCGGCCAGATTGATGCCGAAGAATGTCCCGAGTACGATGCCGACGAAGATGCAGCCGACTCCGAGCGTAGTCACGAGCGGACCGAGCCTGGCCATGCCTCCGGTGGTGCGTTTAAGAAGCATGCCGATGATAATCAGCAGGATGCCATATCCGGCATCTCCCATACACATGGCGAAGAACAGCAGGAAAAACGGACCTAAAACAGGTGTCGGATCGAATTCGCTGTATACCGGCATTCCGTACATCCCCGTCAGGACTTCGAACATGCGGGCGAATCTGTTGTTTTTCAGCTTGATGGGAGGGTTGTCCTCCTCTACGGCCTTTTCCTTGAGATAGGCTATGTCCATACTGTCGAATTCGGAGCAAAGCCTGTCGTCGTCTTCAGTCGGTGCGAATCCGGTGAAGACGGTCAGCATATTTTCTGCTGCGGTTTCCCCGGAAGCATCGGCGAGATACAGGTCCAGGTCCGACATCTCCCGGCTGCAGGCGTCTTTCAGCGCCGGAATGCACTCTTTCATCCTGAGCAGCCGTCCCTTGGCGGCAATGATTCCGGCTTCCGTCTTTTCCGCCTCCGCTATAGCTTCTTTCCAGCTTCCTTCCGGGGCGGAAGTTTCCGCGACAGGGAATGAATACTCCGAAGTGGATTCCGAAACGGTCACGAACCATACATAGGCTCCGTCTTCACTGATAATCTGAAGAGGATATTCTTCTGCCCAGGAACTGTCGAATTTCTTTTTCGCCACCCTGTACCAGTGAAGTCTGCAGCCGCACTCTTTTACGCGATCCAATGATGACCGGTCGAAATCGCCCCAGTGCATTCTGTCTGCCGCCTCCTTCCGGGCTGCTTCCAGTCCGGTTTTCAGTCTTTCTATCCGGGCTGCCGTCTCCAATGTCTCCCTTACGGGATCCTCCGGCGGCACCGCAGATTCGGATGCCTGCAGAATGGCCTTGAAGTCGGGGTCTTTTGAATAGTCGAACTTTCCGAGCATCGAAATCACCTTTCTGATTTCCGTGGCTTTCTCCAGAATGGCCGAGGATTTCGCGTCCACCGGTTTCCTGGACCGCGTGATATCCACCACACCCAGTTCCTGAAGCCTTTTCAGGAACCCTTCCGCTTCAGCATTGAACATGATGAAGGAATATTTGGTCATAGCGGTAATCATATCCTTGCCTCCTCTTCTTCAGCTTCATGTCTGCTTTTCACGATTTTGGATGATGCCTTGGACAGGTTTTCCTCGTCTTCCATAAATCTCTTTATTTTCCGGATGGCTTCCTGATAGCCCGGAATCTGCACTTTTTCATACAGATTCACTTTCTGGGTGGTCTTTTTCCTCTGGAAATCCAGAATCCTGCTTTTTTCAGTGTAGACTTCGGATTCTATTCCCAGTCTCGACAGCTCCTTCAGGATGGACACCCCGTCGGCGTACCATGCCGGTTTGGCGAAAGCGTTGAATTCATGGATTTCATAATGTATCTCCCTGAGTTCCGGGGTTTTCACTCCTGCCACCTTTACCGTAGCCAGATCGACGTCCGTTATGGAAATCAGTCCTGGCTCGAACTCGTTCCAGAGCGAAGCGAGATAGTCGTATCTTTTCAGCGAGGCATCGAGATCGGTTATGAGACTGGCCGCCTTCGCCTTGGCCTTGCGCACCTCAAGCCTGAGCGCCGACTCCTTGTTTTTCAGTGTCGGGAGGGCGTTCTGCCTGACTTTGAGCTGCTTGCCCATGTCGTTCAGCGACGTCTTGTTATATTGAAATTTGATAGACATGATTAGTTTTTCCAGTATTTATCTATCAGTTCCTGCTTGATTCCGGTCTCGGCCTTGGAGAAGTATTTCCCGAACAGCTCCCACATAGTGTCGAGCATTTCATCGATTTTTATGTTCACGTCGATGGCCAGAAGCCTGGTCGCATACTCTTTTGCATAGTCGAGACAGCGGAGGTCATAGTCACTCAGGTCGAATCCGTTCTCCAGTTTCGTCTTGGCGCTCTGTGCATCTGCATACAGGCGCACTCCGGCGTTCATGACCTGGTTGTGGTCCTCACGGGTCTGCTTGCCTATCACGAGCTGTTTCAGTCGGGAAAGCGAGCGGAACGGGTCGATGATGACCTTTCCCGAATCAGGGTCGGCACGCAGATACAGCTGGCCTTCGGTGATGTATCCCGTGTTGTCCGGGATGGCATGCGTGATGTCTCCGTCATTCAGCGTTGTCACGGCTATGATGGTGATGGAGCCGCCGTCAGGCAGCTGCACGGCCTTCTCGTAGATTTTCGCAAGGTCCGAATAGAGGGACCCCGGCATGGAATCCTTCGACGGAATCTGGTCCATACGGTTGCTGACGATACTCAATGCGTCCGCGTACAGGGTCATATCGGTCAGGAGGACGAGGACTTTCTCGTTCTTGTCCACAGCGAAATATTCCGCGGCGGCAAGGGCCATGTCCGGAATCAGAAGCCGTTCTACAGGAGGCTGTTCGGTCGTATTCACGAAACTGATGATTTTTTCCAGGGCGCCTGCACTTTCGAACTCGTGTCTGAAATACAGGTAGTCGTCGTTGGTCAGCCCCATTCCTCCTAAAATTATCTTGTCTACATCCGCCCTGAGAGCCACCTGCGCCATTACGTTGTTGTAAGGCTGGTCGGGGTCGGCGAAGAACGGGATTTTCTGGCCCGAAACGAGGGTGTTGTTCAGGTCAATGCCGGCGATGCCGGTAGGAATGAGCTGCGACGGCTGGCGTCTCTTGTACGGATTGACCGAAGGCCCTCCCGTTTCCCGTTTTTCTCCTTCGATTTCCGGGCCGCCGTCGATGGGCTGTCCGTAGGCGTTGAAGAAACGTCCGGCCAGTTCATCGCTGACTTTCAGTGTAGGAGGCTCGCCGAGAAAAGACACTTCCGCATTCGTGGGAATACCTTCCGTCCCGGCGAAAATCTGCAGGGTCACGAGGTCGCCGCGGGTCTTTACCACCTGTGCGAGTCTTCCGTCCACCGTAGCGAGTTCGTCATTGGCCACCCCTCTGGCTTTCAGCGATACCGTAGCCTTGGTGATGGATTCCAACTGTGTATATGTTTTCTGGAAAGCCTTATCTGCCATTGTTCAAAAAATTATTGAGTTGTTCCTGATATCTGTTGAAATTCCCGCTTCCGAATTCGGAATAGTTCATCTGTTTCAGAAGGTTGATCAGTTCCTTGAAGAAGTTCCTGCACTGTTCGAAATCATCGAAATGGAATTCCCTGTCGCAAATTCCGATGACCAGATCCAGCATATATTCCTGCCTTTCGAGAGGTGTTATGCTGTCTATCGGGTCGAACGCATCCTGCTGGAGAATGATGAAATCCACGAGTTCCGATTTCCAGAACTGTTCGTGATAACTCATCGGCACACCGTCGTCTCCGAGAATATTTATCTGGTCGTTCGCTTCCTTTCCCCGGCGGATTATGAATTTTGTCTTCTCCACTTTTTCCACCCAGCCCTGCCCGACTTTTTCAGACAGGTATTCCCTGATTTCAGGATATTCGAGATATTTCGAGTAGGAATCTATAGGGTTTACCGCAGGATACCTTTTCTGGTCCGCACGTTTCTGTTCCAGGGCGTAGAAGCACCTGGCGGCTTTTTTCGTGGATTCCGTCACGGGCTCCTTCAGGTTTCCTCCGGCAGGGGAGACCGTGCCTATGAATGTTACTGAACCGGTCTGCCCGTTGTTCAGCACGACCATTCCCGCGCGTGCGTAGAAGCTCGAAATGATGGCCGACAGGTCCACCGGGAAGGCATCGGCTCCAGGCAGTTCTTCCATCCTGTTGCTCATTTCCCTGAGCGCCTGCGCCCATCTGGACGTCGAGTCAGCCAGGAGCAGGACCTTCATTCCCATAGCCCTGTAATATTCGCAGATGGTCATGGCAGTGTACACTGAAGCTTCGCGGGCCGCGACAGGCATGTTCGACGTGTTGCAGATAATGGTAGTCCTTTCCATCAGATGACGGCCGGTATGAGGGTCGATAAGTTCAGGGAATTCCGTGAATATCTCCACGACCTCGTTCGCGCGCTCTCCGCAGGCGGCCATCACGATTACGTCCGCATCCCCCTGCTTGGCTATGGCATGCTGCAGGACTGTCTTTCCGCAGCCGAAAGGTCCGGGAATGAAACCGGTACCTCCTTCCGCGATAGGATTCAGCGTGTCGATGACGCGTACACCCGTCTCCATGATTCTGGACGGTCTCGGTTTTTCGCGATAAGCCTTTACAGGTACCTTTACCGGCCATTTCTGCATCATATTCACCTCTATCTCCTCTCCGTCGGCATCGGTCAGGACAGCTATCGTCCGGCATACCGTGTACCGTCCGGCCGGAGCGACCGATTTTACCGTATATTCGCCCTTGAATGAGAAAGGAACCATGATTTTGTGGGGAAGCCACCCTTCCATGACCTCTCCGAGCCAGTCTGCGGCCACCACCTTGTCTCCTGGTGCGGCCAGAGGCTTGAAATCCCATTCTTTCTCCTCGTCGAGGGCTTTCGTGTATTCTCCTTTTTTCAGGAACACTCCCGTCATAGTCGTCAGGTCGTTCTGCAGACCGTCGTAGCAGCTGGACAGCAGACCGGGACCGAGGGTGATTTCGAGCATTTTCCCTTCGAATTCGACATCGTTGCCGTTTTTCAGTCCTCTGGTACTTTCGAATACCTGGATCGCCGCGGATTTTCCGTTTACCTTTATGACTTCCGCCATCAGCCTGGTGTTCCCGGAAGTCACATAGCACAGTTCATTCTGCGACACCGGACCGGAAGTCTCCACCGTGACCAGGTTGGAAACGATACCCGTAACTTTTCCCGTACTTTTCATATATTGATGTTTATTTGTTTTTCGATATTGTGTTTTCAGCCGTTTGCGGCATCGTACCGTACACCCTTGAATGTGTTTCTGACTTCATCCACGAGTCTGCGGAACATTTCCCTCCCTGTCTGTTCGTCGAGACCGAGCCATCTGTCTATGATTTTCAGTCTGACGATGAATCCGAGAATGACCGTAAGGTCGAAATAGTGGAAAAGAGTCAGTTCTTCGGCTTTCGCCCAATACAGATCGTCTATCCCGCGCTCCCGCGCCAATATGTCATCGCCGGAAAGGACCTGCGCGAGACGCCCCGCTTCTTCGAACCCGTCTCCGTCCGTCAGGGGAGAGCCGTCATCTTTCTTCAATACGATGACATCCCTGGAACTATCCCTTCCGAGAGCCTTGTTCAGATAGCGGACTTTCGCATTCCTGACCTCCAGATCGAAGCCGAACCACTTCCGCAGGAAAACGCTGCGGTGGCCGAGAGCTTCCGAGTAAAAGTCTTCGGTGAGATTCTCCGGAACATATCCCTTTTCGAGGAAATCGATGACGGCCGCGTCCCGGGAGGAACACTGTGCCTTGATTTCCCCGATCAGGCTGTCGGCATCCGTCTTCCCCGACATGCAGTCCCGGGACAGTTCGGGAAGTCCTGCGATGATGTAATGGTAGTTGTTCATCGGCTGAAAACTTATTCTCCGAACAGAATTTTTTTAGTGGCGGGTCTCAGATAGGCTGAAATGAGTTCTCTGAACGTATCATCGGTGAAACTGATGAACCAGCCGCCGTCTTTGGGTCCGATGGTGAAACCGCCGGAAATCTTTTTGGAGAAGCGGGCATCGATGCCGGCCCCGATTGCGGATGCAAGTTCTTTCCGGAGGAAAGGCTCTACCTCTTTTTGCAGTGATTCCGGAAGAATGACAGTCAGATCGACCGGCTCGGCCCCTTCGGGATTGAAAGCTTCGGCGACTGTCCGGATGGTCTTCTTTACGAAGTCCGGAGCGGTGAGGGCCTTCGATATTTCACTGTCCGCCACCTTGTTTACAAGAAGGGTCTCGATATCGTGCCTGGTGGCCGCCAGACATTGGGACGCGGCCATTTTGAGGTCTCCCGAGACCTTCGAAGAGATATCCGCGGCCTTCTTTTCAGCATCGGCCACGATACCTGCCGCTTCAGCTCTGGCCCCGGCAATGATTTCTTCAGCCTTGGCCCGGGCATCGTTCAGTATGGCTTCGCCTTCCTGCCTGCCTTTCGACAGACCTTCATTGTAGAGTTTGTCTGTCAACTCCTGCAATTTGTTCTGCATATATCCGATTTTTATTGGTTATCAGCATAAAAACATTTCACCCCGCTTCAGCCTCCGATCAGCGCGGGCATAGTCCGGACAAATATAAGAAACTGTTTTGAATTTCCGCTCCAAAACCGGAAGAATTGCCTATCCGGCATTTTCTCCGCCGGAGTCTCTCCAGACCTTGGGCGAACAGCCCGTTATTCTGGTGAATTGTCTGTGGAAGTTCGACCGGTCGCTGAAGCCGACCAGCTCCCCGATGATATTCGAAGACATCTTCCTGTCTTCGAGCAGGAGTTTCTGTGCATCCGATACCCGGAGTTCCGTCCTCCATGTCCTGAAATCCTTTCCGATTTTCCGTGCGAAATACTGGTTCAGAAGTTCTTTGGAGACTCCGATTTCGGCGGCGGTCTCATCACGGCTCTTGTCGCACTCCCTGTAGCCCTTCCTGGCCACCCAGGCATCGAGCGCCGTTTTTACCTTTTCGAAAGCCTCTTCCTGGTCAGGCTCCTTTTTCCTCTTTCTTGAACGCGATGAAGGACCTGTTTTCCCGCTTTTTATGACGCTTTTCGTGCTCCAGTGCCCGAATGCGTCCAGCAGCAGCTTGTGGCTTCCTATGAATGAGATGAAATTGCTCGCGAAATAGAGAAGGAAGAGTATGTAGAAGCCTATGTAGATGAACATGAAGCCTCGGAGGAAAATCAGGTAGACGATGACGAACATCTCGGTCAGCATGGCCAGGATGAAACAGAATTTCACCCACTTCAGCTTGTGTTCTTCGTCTTCATCGTAATATTTTTCCAGCATCGCTATGCTGTGCTTGTACCATTTGTCGAAAATTATGATATAGTAGATGCACATGGATACGAAAAGCACGATGCCGGCGATGAGGGCCGTGTTGAACAGATTCCGCTCCCCGTTGAAGAAGACCTCGATGAGTCCGATACTGGTTATGAATATGGCGAACAGGCTTACAATCAGTCTGTTCGAGTCCATGTACCTGCGATATAGCAGATTCGTGAGAGAATACGATAGTGTGGCAGTGGCGAATGCCACGTTTATGAGCATGGTCAGCGCCGAAAACATTTCGTAGTTCCCGCTGTCCTGATGACTCAGGGTATAGCCGAAAATGAAGGCGCAGAACATATAGCTCAGGGCGACGATACTCTTGGCTTTGGTCAGTCTGGAGGCATGTTCGGTATGCGGAACTTTAATAAGCAGCATCACTATCGCGAGTGATGCTGCCACTATCATTGCAATACCCTGGAAGGTGCGTATGTCTGTCAGACTGAGTGCGAATTCCATCTCCTACCAGCCGAGCACGTAAGCGAAAAGCAGCGGAGCCACGATGGTGGCGTCGGATTCGATGATGAACCGCGGAGTATCCACGTCCAGTTTGCCCCAGGTGATCTTTTCGTTCGGAACAGCGCCGGAATATGAACCGTATGAAGTCGTGCAGTCTGAAATCTGGCAGAAATATGCCCAGAGCGGAGTCCCTTTCCATCCGAGATCCTGTTCCATCATAGGAACTACGCAGATAGGGAAGTCTCCGGCAGTGCCGCCGCCGATCTGGAAGAACCCTACGCCTTCTCCGCCGGAATTGTGTCTGTACCAGTCGGTCAGGAACATCATGGTTTCGATGCCGCCCTTGATCATGAGTGGATCGAATTCGCCCCTGATGCAGTGTGCCGTGTATATGTTGCTGGTCGTGCAGTCTTCCCAGGCAGGAACCACGATAGGAATATTCTTTTCGCAGGCAGCCAGAACCCAGCTGTCCTTAGGGTCGATTTCATAATATTTCTCCAGCACTCCGCTGCGAAGGAGCCTGTAGATGACTTCGTAAGGGAGAAGCCTTTCGCCTTTTTCCTTCATCTCCTTCCAGATGTCCACAAGATGGTCCTCCAGTCTGCGGAAAGCCTCTTCCTCGGGGATGCAGGTGTCGGTAACCCTGTTCATGTGGTTGTTCAGCAGTTCTTTCTCCTGTTCCGGAGTCAGGTCCCTGTAGTTGGGAACCCTGTAATAGTGGTTGTGTGCCACCAGGTTCATGATATCTTCCTCAAGGTTGTTTGCGGAGCAGGAAACGATGTGTATCTTGTCCTGACGGATCATCTCCGCGAGAGAAAGTCCGAGTTCGGCCGTACTCATGGCGCCGGCCATCGCCAGCATCATTTTCCCGCCTTTGTTTATGTGTTCGTCGTAAGCTTTGGCTGCATCCACTAAAGCAGCGGAATTGAAATGGCGATAATGGTGCGTAATGAATTGTGAAATAGCTCCTTTTTCCATTTTCGTGTAATATTTTTAGCAGTTAAATGTCGATTTGATAATCCGGCCTGCGAAATTAGCGAATTTTTCCCTATTTTTGCAACCGTTTTCTCCATAAATTTTTATGGAAACGGTTTTTATGTCCGTATTGGCGGCCGCTTGTGGCGCTCCCGGACGTTGTTATAGACAGAATATGATGAATGCCAACGAAATAGTCGGCTTCGGGAACCGAAAGACCCCTTTTTATCTTTATGATATGAGGCTCCTGTCCCGGACCCTGGACGAAATCGTCCGCCTGTCCTCCGATTATGGGATAGAGGTGCATTATGCCGTCAAGGCCAATGCCAATGTCCCTGTTCTCCGCCGTATTTCCTCGAAAGGACTGGGCGCCGACTGCGTCAGCGGCAACGAGATACTGTTCGCACTGGAGAACGGGTTCCCTGCTGGGAAAACGGTTTTTTCAGGTGTCGGAAAGACCGACCGGGAGATCGAGCTGGCCATAAGTAAAGGCGTGTTTTCCATAAACTGCGAATCCCTGCCGGAAATCCGCGTGGTCAATGAGATAGCCTCGGGAATGGGAAAGAAGGCGAATGTTTCCGTAAGGATAAATCCGGACATCGACGCCCATACCCATAAATACATTACCACCGGACTGGAAGAGAACAAGTTCGGTATTTCCCGATATGAATTCGAAGAACTCGTGAAGACGCTCGGGGAGTGTGAATCCATAGACTTCAACGGACTGCATTTCCATATCGGCTCGCAGATAACGGATGTCGCCGATGTCTTTGCGCTTGAATGCCGCAGGGCAGCGGAAATCGTTTCATGGTTCGAGTCCAAAGGGCTTGAAATCAGGAATATAAATCTCGGCGGCGGACTGGGGATCGACTATGAGGAGCCCCAGAAGCATCCGGTGCCGGATTTTGCGGCGTGGATGAGGACCATCGCCCGGACATTGCCTCGGAAAGAGGGTGTCAGGGTACATATCGAGCCCGGTAGGTCGGTTGTGGCGCAGTGCGGGATTCTCTGTACCAGGGTGCTTTATGTCAAGGAAGGACAGAAAAAGACTTTCCTGATTACCGATGCCGGAATGAATGACCTTATACGTCCTGCGCTTTACGGAGCCTACCATAAAATCAGGAATATTACCGCAGAAGCGGAAAACAGGTCCGGGGAGAAAGTCTACGACGTGGTCGGACCCGTATGCGAATCCAGCGATGTATGGGGTGAAGACAGGACATTGCCGGCGAGCCGGCGCGGAGATCTTTTGGCCATCTGTTCGGCCGGCGCCTACGGACAGGTGATGGCGAGCAGGTACAATCTAAGGGATCTGGCGGAGGCGGAATACATAGATTAAAGGAATAGGTTAGATATGTTCGAGAATTTAGTAGACAGACTGGAACGCTCCTTCAAGATACTGAAAGGAGAGGGGAAGATAACGGAAATAAATATCGCCGAAACGCTCAAGGATATCAGAAGGGCGCTGCTCGATGCGGACGTGAACTACAAGACTGCCAAGCAGTTCTGCGATGACGTGAAGCAGAAGGCTCTCGGTATGAATGTCCTGACTGCAGTGAAGCCGCAGCAGATGATGGTGAAGATCGTCCACGACGAGCTGGCCGCCCTGATGGGAAGCGATTCTACGGATATAAATGTCAAGGGACATCCGGGAATCGTCCTGGTGGCCGGACTGCAGGGTTCCGGTAAGACGACCTTTTCGGGAAAACTGGCGCTTAACTGCAAGAGCAAAAGAGGGATGAAGGTGCTTCTGGCTGCCTGTGACGTGTACCGGCCTGCCGCCATCGAACAGCTGAAAGTGCTTGGAGACCAGATAGGGGTTCCGGTATATTCGGAGGACGGCGAGAAGAATCCCGTAAAGATAGCCCGGAATGCCGTATCCAAGGCCCGTCAGGAAGGCTATTCATTGGTAATAGTCGATACGGCGGGACGACTGGCCGTGGATGAAGAGATGATGGACGAGATAGCCTCTCTGAAAAAGGCCCTGACTCCGACCGAAACCCTTTTCGTGGTGGATGCAATGACAGGCCAGGATGCGGTAGAGACTGCCAGGGCTTTCAATGACAGGATAGATTTCGATGGAGTGGTCCTGACGAAGATGGACGGCGATACCAGGGGAGGTGCTGCCCTGTCAATCAAATCCGTGGTCGGCAAGCCTATCAAGTTCATATCATCGGGTGAAAAGATGGAAGCCCTGGATGTTTTCCATCCTAAACGCATAGCCGACCGTATTCTCGGTATGGGAGATGTGGTGACGTTAGTGGAAAAGGCCCAGGAGCAGTTCGATGAGGAAGAGGCGCGGAAACTGAAGAAGAAACTCGCCAGAAACCAGTTCACCCTGATGGATTTCTACAACCAGATCCAGCAGATAAAGAAAATGGGCAATATAAAGGATATCGCATCCATGATTCCGGGAGTAGGCAAGGCCCTGAAAGACGTGGAGATGAGCAACGACTCTTTCAAGGGAATAGAAGCCATAATCCTGTCCATGACTCCGGTCGAGAGGGAAAAGCCTGAAATCATCAACGGAAGCCGGAGAAAGAGGATTGCCGACGGAAGCGGTACTTCCGTAGCTGAGGTCAACCGGCTTCTGAAGCAGTTCGAAGGCACCAGAAAGATGATGCGCTCTGCCATGGGGCTGGGCGGAGGTCTGCCCAATATGCCCGGAATGATGAGACGCAGACGATAAATTCGCTATATTGCACAGGTCCGGACCTTTTATAACCTTCTTCCGGTATGGCTAAGGGAAAATCAAGGAAAATATTTGCATTCAGGATGTCGATGAGTGTCAAACTGACGCTTTCTCTGGGTGCCATTGCAGTCATTCTTCTTCTGTCCAGCATAATATCGATACTGGAGTACAGGAGGATGAGCGACTATGTGTCCAATCTTATCGCCACCAACATAAACTGTGTTAACATCGCACAGAAGCTTTCGAACGAGTGCGACAGGTACAACCTGCAGCTTCTGACCATCGTCGGCGAGACAGACCCGAATCTGATACCGAAGATCGACGCCAATGCCTTCGTGACCGAATATGAAAGTCTGAAGCACACTTTGGACAGCAGCGAGGCCGCTGCCATGGCCGATTCCGTCCTCTATTCCTACTCGGCATACATGCTTACCTCTTTCGAATTCGAGAAGGTAATCGTGAACGATTTCATAGACAACAGGGACTGGTATTTCAAACGTCTCCAGCCGAAATACCAGAGGCTGAAATCCGATATCGAAAAGCTGAACGAAGTGATTTACCTTCAGCTGAAAGACAATTCGGAGACGTTTCAGGACGGGTTTTACAGAAGCATCATTCCCGGCGTGGTATCTGTCGGTGCCGGTCTGCTGCTCGTCATCCTGCTGCTGATATTCATCCTCATATATTATGTAAGGCCGTTGAACAGGATGCTTTCAGGTCTCGACGACTATCTGCGCAGCGGCAGAAGCTACAGCTATGAATTCGACGGCGACGATGAATTCGTGAAACTGAACGGTTCCCTGAAAGATATCGTGGACGAAAACATAGAACTGAAAAAACGTGTAGGCAGGCTCAGGGAAGAGCGGGAGAGGCTGATAGAAACTTCAGCTGCAGCCAGGGAACTTTAAGAATTCTTTATGGACATCAAGGTCATATCGAAAAACGTAGGTCAGGCGCTGCTGGTAAGCGCTCTGTTCATGTTCCTGTCGCTTATAGTTTCGGTGGCCGACGGGAAGGATTCCGCGTTTGGACCTATGATGATAAGTTTCATCATTACCTTCACGGTAGGCTTCTTCCCTTTCATTTTCGTCCGGAAATCCTCCGACATATCGCTTCAGGACGGATTTATGATCATCGTTCTGTCCTGGCTGCTGTCCTTTATCTTCGGAATGCTTCCATACGTGCTGTGGGGCGGTGAATTCACGCTTGCGAATGCTTGGTTCGAGAGTGTTTCCGGTTATACCACGACGGGGTCCACTATCCTGACGGACGTGGAAAGTCTGCCGAGGAGCCTGCAGTTCTGGCGTTCGTCCACGCATTTTATCGGCGGACTCGGAGTCGTGGTCTTCCTACTGCTGATTATCCCCGATGCGAGCCCTTTCAGGAAAAGACTGACCAACATAGAGCTTTCATCCCTGTCGAGGGAGGGCTACCGTTTCCGCTCCATCAAGACCGTACACGTCATCGCCTTTGTCTATATATGCCTGGCGGTATCCGAAACGTTGCTTCTGTGGCTTGCCGGAATGCCGCTTTTCGATGCCGTAAACCACTCTTTCAGCACTGTCGCTACCGGCGGGTTCAGTGTGAAGAATACCTCGATAGCCTTCTACGACTCTCCTCTGATAGACATCATCGTGATAGTGTTCATGATATTGTCATCCATCCATTTCGGGCTTCTGTTCGGAGTTTTCGCCACCAGGTCGCTCAAACCTTTCAGGCATCCGGTGATCAAGCTTTTTCTCGGAACCATAGTCGTCCTGTCGCTGCTGGTCACCCTTTCGATGAAAATCTCCGGGCTGTATGATCATTGGGGAAAGGCACTGCTCGATGCGACGTTCCAGGTAACGAGTTTCATCTCCACTTCCGGTTTCGCCACGATGGACAATGCGGCGCTTCCTGCCTTTGCCAATATCCTTCTGATGTATGCCCTGTTCCAGTGCGGATGCTCGGGCTCTACTACCGGAGGTGTGAAGTCGGACAGAATCTATATCGTCATCCAGGCCGTTTCACGTCAGGTCAGACAGGCCCTTCATCCGTCCTCCGTGATGCGGATAAGGTCCGGAAATCACTCCGTGAAGGACAGCGAGGCTTTTGCAGCCGTACTGTACATAGTCCTTTATCTGTTTATTCTGATACTTTCCTTTTCACTCCTCGTTTTCTGCGGAGTCGAGACGGAGGAAGCCATTTCGGGCTCCCTTTCATCGCTCGGAAACGCCGGTCCGGCTCTCGGTTCTCTCAGTTCGATGGGCAATTATGCGGCCCAGCCGTCCTTCGCCAAGTTCGTCTATTCCGTGGATATGATTCTCGGGCGTCTGGAAATATATCCGGTCTTCATTTTCTTTTCGTTGATTTTCAGGAGAAACAGATAATGGGCAGTTCGGATTTTCTGTACGCAGGTTTCCTGAAGCATTTCGCATATCCGCCGACAGAGGACCAGTCTGTCCTTTTCAGGACAATGGCCGGGTTTCTCTCTGACGGAGACTGCGACATAATGCTCGTGAACGGTTATGCCGGCACAGGCAAGACTGCGGCAGTATCCGCAGCCGTTTCTTTCCTGAAGTCGCTGAATGTCAAATGCGTGCTTCTGGCTCCGACCGGCAGGGCCGCCAAGGTCCTTTCCGGTTATGCCGGCAGTCAGGCCTATACGGTACACAAGCATATCTACCGGCAGAAATCGGTTTCCGGTTCAGGTTTCGGGGAATTCGTTATAGGACCGAATACCGACAGGGACACCGTTTATTTTGTGGATGAGGTCTCGCTTATCGGCGTGGACAGTTATTCCCAGTCCGGTATGTTCGGCTCGGGCAACCTTCTTGCGGACCTGGTGGAATATGTCCGGCGCGGCCGGGGCAACAAACTTGTACTCATCGGAGACAAGGCCCAGCTTCCTCCCGTGGGGCTGGATGCGAGCCCCGCATTGTCGGAGGACTGTATCTCGATGTTCGGACATTTCGTGGCGGCCGGACTTACGGAGGTGGTGCGCCAGCAGGCGGATTCCGGTATTCTCAGGAACGCCACGACACTCAGAAATATGATAACGGATGCGGAAAACGGATATGCCGGAGACCTGCATCCGAAATTCGACCTGAAAGGCTGTACGGATGTCGAACGCATTACGGGACAGGACCTTATAGAAAAACTGACTGATGCGTATTCCGAATACGGAGATGAAGATACGGTGATAATCTGCCGTTCCAACAGGAGGGCCGTAAAGTACAATCTTGGTATCCGTTCCATGGTCCAGTTCAGGGAAGAACAGCTGGTCAGGGGAGACAAACTGATGATAGTCAGGAACTGCTATCAGTTCTGCGAAAATCTGGAAAACGTGGATTACATAGCGAACGGGGATGTGGCCGTGCTCGAGCGGATTTCCGGTTACGAGGAGCGGTACGGCCTGCATTTCGCCGTGGCGAGGCTTTCCTTTCCGGACTACGGGGACCAGGAAATCACGGCCAATGTGATTCTGGATACGCTTCTTTCGGAAAGCCCGGCCCTGACGGAGGAGCAGCAGGACATGCTGTACCGGGGCGTAAATGAAGATTATGCGCATATGGCCACGAAGAAAAAACGTTATGAAGCTGTGCGGGAAGACAAGTATTTCAACGCCCTCCAGCTCAAGTATGCGAACGCCGTTACCTGCCACAAGTCGCAGGGCGGCCAGTGGCGGTGCGTCTTCATCGACAATCCTTTCTGGCAGGATGAACTGACTGCCGATGACTTGAAATGGCTGTACACTGCATTGACCAGAAGCACTTCCAAGGTATATCTGGTAAATTTCAAAGACGAATTTTTTGTTTGACAATGATTGAATTATGAAAGTCCCGACATTTTTTTCCGCTGCCGCGGCAATATCCTTTTCCCTGTTTTCGTTCCCGTCAGTCGCCTCCGCTCCTTCGGCAATGCCGGCGGCTGTTTCCGCCGAGGCGGAATTCAACGCTGTCCCTTCCTCCTGGAAATGGATTTCCGACAGGGAAGTGATATTCTCATACGACGGAACATACGCCGATTCGGCCGCTTTCGTATACAATGTCGCCGACAAGTCCGTAAAAACCGGCATCAAGGCTCCTGAAAAATACAGCGACTTTCCGGTAAAGCCGGAAGGAGCCATCAATATGACTTATTCTCCGGATTCCACGAAAATAGCCTATACTAAAGACAATGACCTGTATGTGCTGGAAATCGCAGACGGACGGGAACGCAGGCTTACTTCGGACGGCGGCGAGCTGATACTCAACGGCTATGCTTCCTGGGTCTACTATGAAGAGATTTTCGGGCGTCCCACAAAGTACAGGGCTTTCTGGTGGTCTCCTGACAGCCGGAAGATCGGCTTTTACAGATTCGACAACACACAGGTCCCGCTTTTCCCGATTTATTCGCCTTTCGGGCAGGACGGCAGGATATCCCGGACAAGATATCCCAAGGCAGGGGAGACGAACCCTGCCGTCAAAATAGGAATCATAGATGTTTCAGGTCCTGATACAGAGATCGTATGGGCTGATTTCGAGGAAAATTCCGACCAGTATTTCGGTACGCCTTTCTGGGGTCCGGATTCAGAACGCTTTTACGTGTCGAGGATGCCGCGTTCACAGCAGAATCTCGAATTGTTTTCCGTGGATGCATCCACCGGGACGAAGTCTATGGTCTACGAAGACAGGAGCGATACCTGGGTGGACTGGATCGACGGCGCCGTCTTTACCGGAAACGGACTTTATATGGCCCGGAACAACGGCAGCAACGGATGGGCGCAGATTTATTTCCTTTCATACGACGGGAAACAGGTCAGGCAGCTTACAGACGGGGAGTTCTGGCGGATTTCCATACTGAAGGTGGATGAAAGGCGCGGGGACGTGTACTTTGCTTCCGTAAATGAATCCAGGGTACGCAACTCGGTTTACAGGGTAGACCGCAAAGGAAGGGTAACCGTACTTACAGACCCTTCCCTCGATATAGCTTCCGCGGTCTTTTCCCCGGACGGCAGACATTTCGCGGCTGCCGTCTCGAATTCCTCCACTCCTGTCCGTGTGGCTGTCTACAGTTCCGACGGCAGAACGGCGGAAAGTCCGTATGTCGTGGCCGATATGGCCTGCGACGGGTTTTCACCGGAAGATTATGCCTTGCCGCAGATCATTTATATGGAGACGGAAGACGGGTTTTCGCTGCCTGCCGCCATCACTTATCCTGAAGACTTCGATCCTGCACGCAAGTATCCGGTGCATTTCGATATTTACGGAGGCCCGGACACTCCGATGGTCCGTGACAGGTGGAAAACTCCGGACGCAAACACCAGCTGGTGGTCCGACCACGGTATCATAGAGATTGTGGCGGACTGCAGGGCTTCGGGACACAACGGAAGGAAGGGGCTGGATATGGTATACCGCCGTCTTACGGTTTACGAGATGCGGGATTTCATAGCCTGGGCCGACTACATGAAGTCATTGCCGTATGTGGACGGCACTAGAATAGGTGTCGAGGGCTTTTCTTTCGGCGGGACGATGGCTGCGATGTTGGTAATGAGGGCACCGGACAGTTTCCCGTACGGAATCGCGGGCGGGGGAGTGTACGACTGGGCGCTTTACGACACCCATTATACCGAGCGTTATATGGGGACTCCGCAGGACAATCCGGAAGGATATGCCCAGGCCCGTGCCCTGAACTATGTGGAGGAGTATCCGGTTTCGTGCGAGGACGAGCCTGCTCATGCCCCGGTTTACCTGAAACTGACGCACGGGACCGGCGACGACAACGTGCATTTCCAGAATTCCCTCCAGATGATAGATGCGCTCCAGCAGGCCGGAAAAGGCTTCGAACTTATGATTTATCCCGACGGGATGCACGGATACAAGGGAAAGCAGGGCGAACATTTCCAGGCGGAAAACCGCCGGTTCTGGCTGCGGTACCTTTCCCCTCAGGAGTAATTTCTCGCTTCATCCGAGGCGGCGCGGCTCGCACAGACTACAACCCTCTTCGAGGGTCAACAGTGCTCGCCGTCACCGCCTCTCCACAGCGCCCTGTGTCATCCCGAGCGCAGTCGAGGGATCTGCCTCTAAACTATGCCATAAAAAAACCGGACATTGCTGCCCGGTTTTTTATCTGTCGTATACAGACTATTTCTTCTTGTATCTCTGGTAGAACTTGTCCACGCGGCCCGCAGTATCCACGAGTTTCATCTTTCCGGTGTAGAACGGATGCGAAGTGTTGGAAATTTCCAGTTTTACGACCGGATACTCGACTCCGTTGACCTCCAGAGTCTCTTTTGTGTTGGCGCAGGAGCGCGTGATGAAAACTTCATCGTTAGACATATCCTTGAAAGCTACAAGACGGTAGTTTTCGGGATGAATTCCTTTTTTCATTTCCTTAATTTTTTAGTTAACTAAACAGGGCGCGAATTTAGCGATTATTTCCTGTTCTGCAAATACTTTTTCAATAATTTTCAATTCCGTCGCCGCTGTCTTTGTCCCTGACATCATCGATGCCGCAATTATTTGATTCGGTAGGGGAGATCGTCGTAGAGGACGAATTTCTTCGCCTTCCTTATCCATTTCTGTTCCTCGATCTTTATGTGTTCTTTCACTTCCGCCCATTCTGCCCTGCCTTCCACGTAGGCGGCCAGGGTGTCGTCGGCGAGTTCGGCATAGAATTCATCGGCGAGTTCGAATGCCGAGTATCTGTCGCGGAAATACCTCATAATCTGCAGCGTATGCATGAGCGAGTGGTATTCGCATCCCGGTTCCAGCATAATCTGGTACCCATAACAGACCTGACCGGCGTATTTCCCGAAGGCCGGGATGAAGCTGCAGGGCCGCAGCATTGCCCCGGCAGGGGCCGGAGGCCTGTTTCCCGCTTCATGCCGGATGAACGGTGCCCCGAAATATTCGTACGGCCTGGCGGTCCCGATTCCCGGCGTAATGCTGGTCCCGGTCCACAGTCCGCCTCCGCTGTACATGTCGCAGGTAAAAAGTCCGGTAATGTCGGGCGCCGGAGGAATGGTCCACGGCATGATGTTCTTTGAGCCTGAGGCCTGCGCCGAAATGATGTGCAGAGGAAATTTGGCCCCGATTTCCCCGTAAAAAAGGAAGGCGAGTTCCCCGAGTGTCAGTCCGTGGCGGTGGGCCGTTTTCGGCAAGTCCGGGGATGTCGGCGTGGATGGCATCGTGCCTTCCACCACGCGCCCGGCCGGGTTGGCATGGTCCACGATGTACAATGCCGGAGCGGACTCCGTCTCCGACAGAGTCCGCATCAGCCGGAACACGTCCCGGCTGTACCCGAAATATCGGGTACCGGCATCCTGGATCTCTACCACGATGGCATTGAGCCCTTCTATCTCTTCCTTATTGACATCGATATGGCGGGGTTGAGGGGTCAGTTCCGCCTCGCCTGGCGAAAAAACGGCCTTCAGATTCCCCCGCTCGCGGAAAATGTCCGTAAGAAAGCGTCCTTTCTCAGTGTCCCAGCTGTTCCGGGTGCAGAAACAGCCGACATTGCCCTCCGTCAATGCCCTGTCCAGTTGCTCGTAAATAGGTGTCGTCCTGAATGAAAACATTAACCGTTGATTATCTTCTCGGCGATGGCCTTGATTTCGGAAGCCAGTTTTTCGGCGGACTCCTTCGTGGCCGACTCTGCGTAGATGCGGATTATAGGCTCCGTATTCGACTTGCGCAGATGTACCCACTCCTTTTTAGCCTCGAACGATATTTTCACACCGTCTATGTCGTTTATGTCCTCCTTTGCATAAATCTTCTTCATCTCGGACAGAATCTTGTCTATCAGAGACTTGTCGGACAGTTCGATGCGGTTTTTCGTGATATGGTACTGAGGATAGGTCTTCTGAAGCTGCGAAACCTTCATCTTCTTGTAAGCCAGGTTCGTGAGGAAAAGCGCGGCTCCCACTATGGCATCGCGCCCGTAATGCAGGGCAGGGTAGATTACACCTCCGTTGCCCTCTCCTCCGATCAGCGCTCCGCACTCCTTCATTTTCGTAGTGACGTTCACTTCGCCTACGGCAGCGGCGAAATACTCTCCTCCATAGCTTTCCGTAACGTCCCTCAATGCCCTGGATGAAGACAGGTTCGACGAAGTGGCGAGTTTCCTTCCGCCCTTTTCACGCGACAGCAGATAGTCTGCCACGCTTACCAGGGTGTATTCTTCACCGAACGGCTCTCCGTTCTCGCAAATAAGCGCAAGCCTGTCCACGTCCGGATCCACGGAAACTCCGAGGTCGGCCTTTTCCCTGACTACGGTTTCGCAAAGTTCGGTAAGGTTTGCAGGCAGCGGTTCGGGATTATGCGCGAAATGTCCCGTAGGCTCGCAGTTTACCTTTATGCATTCCACTCCCAGAGCTTCGAAAAGTTCCGGCATGATGATGCCGCCCACGGAATTCACGGCATCGAGAGCTACCTTGAAGCCGGCTTTCCTTACGGCCTCCACGTCCACTGCATCCAGTGCCAGGACCGCGTCTATATGTGCCCGGGTAAAATCCTTCTCGGTTATGGTACCTATCGAATCCACGTCCGCGAAATCGAAGTCATCGCTTTCAGCGCATTCGAGGATGGCGGCTCCTTCCGCCGCATTCAGGAATTCCCCTTTTTCATTCAGGAGTTTCAGCGCATTCCACTGTTTCGGATTGTGGGAGGCCGTGAGTATGATGCCTCCGTCGGCCTTTTCGAAAATTACGGCCATCTCGGTCGTCGGAGTAGAGGCGAAACCGGCCTTGATGACATCGACCCCGCAGGCAACCAGCGAGCCGCATACGAGCTGTTCCACCATTTCTCCGGAAATCCTCGCATCCTTGCCCACTACCACGCGGTAGCGTTCCCCCTCGGGTTTGGGCCTGCGTTCCCTGAGCTTTACGCAGTAGGCGTATGTGAACTTTACGATGTCGATAGGGGTAAGCGCCTCGCCCGGAGTTCCTCCGATAGTTCCGCGAATGCCGGAAATAGATTTGATAAGTGTCATAGTATAATGTGTTTAGTGCATATCAGTTCCAGACTGCATCGCACAAATTTAGCAAACTCTTTTGAATTTTCAATTTAAAAAATACGTACTATCTTTGCCGGAACTGATGACTGTTTCCAAAAAACCGACAGATGAAACATTATATCGAAGCGAACAAGGACAGATTTTTCGACGAACTTTTCTCGTTGCTGCGGATACCCTCCGTCAGCGCTGCGGCAGAACATGTCCCGGATATGGAAAAATGCGCGGCACGGCTTGCCGAACTGCTTCTGGAAGCGGGAGCCGACTCCGCATCGGTCTTTCCGACTGACGGACATCCGGTGGTATTCGGAGAGAAACGCCTCGGCCCGCAGTACGGGACAGTCCTGGTCTACGGACATTACGACGTCCAGCCTGCCGATCCCGTGGAACTGTGGAAATCAGACCCTTTCGAGCCCGAAATACGGGACGGTGCCATATATGCCAGAGGTGCCAATGACGACAAGGGCCAGCTTTTCATGCATGTAAAGGCTTTCGAGTATTTGGTCAGGAGCGGAAAACTCCGTCACAACGTCAAGTTCATCTTCGAGGGGGAAGAGGAAATCGGAAGCCCGTCGCTTGCAGCCTGGGCCCGTGAGCACAGGGACCTTCTGGCGGCCGACATTATCCTCGTTTCCGACACTACCATGATTTCCGAACAGGTTCCTTCCATCAACTGCGGCATGCGCGGACTTGCGTACCTTGAAATCAAGGTTACGGGCCCCGACAAGGACCTGCATTCCGGACATTACGGAGGCGCCGTGGCCAATCCGATAAACGTTCTCTGCGATATGGTTTCATCCCTGATAGACAGCGACGGGAAAATCACGGTGGAGGGCTTTTACGACGACGTGGAGGAATTGTCCGGCGAAGACCGGGAAAAGCTCGCCAGAGCGCCTTTCGACCTGGACGAATACAGAAAATTCCTGAACATAAGGGAAGTAAAGGGCGAAAAGGGTTATTCCACACTTGAAAGGACCGGCATAAGGCCGAGTCTCGACGTGAACGGCATCTGGGGCGGATATACCGGGGAGGGCGCCAAGACCGTCATTCCGTCTGAGGCGTTTGCCAAGATTTCCATGCGTCTGGTCCCGAATCAGGACAGCGAAAGGATTGCCTCTCTTTTCGAGAAGCACATTATGGCCATTGCCCCGGATTATGTGAGGGTCGAAGTAAAAAGGCATCACGGAGGCAACGGTTTCCTTATACCGATTTCCTCACCGGCATATCAGGCGGCATCCAGGGCCATCGGCGAGGTTTACGGTGTCGAACCGGTGCCGAGCAGGGGCGGCGGGAGCATTCCGATACTGGCGGACCTTCAGGAAATCCTCGGAATCGACCCTCTTCTGATGGGTTTCGGGCTGGAACGGGATACCATACATTCTCCCAACGAGAGCTATCTTCTGAGCCAGCTTTTCCGCGGGATGGAAGCGATAACGTTGTTTTACGAATACTATAGATAATATTATGAACAGGGAAGATTTATACAGGCAGATACAGGCGAAGAAGACCATGCTCTGCGTGGGGCTGGACGTGGATTACGACAAGATGCCGGAACATATCAAAGGTCTGGCTTCATCCGAGATAGCCGTCAAGGGGCAGCTTTTCGGCGGCAAGACGCGTTCCATAATCGAATTCAACAAGGCCATAATCGATGCGACCGCACCGTACTGCATCGCCTACAAGCCTAATCTGGCTTTTTACGAGTGTTACGGGAAAGACGGACTGAAGGCTCTCGAAGTGACCGTAGAGTATATCCGCACGACTTATCCTGAAATATTCCTTATAGCCGACGCGAAGAGGGGAGATATAGGAAATACGGCCAGAAAATATGCGAGGGCCTTTTTCGAAACGATGGATTTCGATGCCGTGACCCTTTCCCCGTATATGGGCAATGACAGTATCCTCCCTTTCCTCGAGTACGAGGGGAAATGGGCTATAGTGCTCGCCCTGACTTCCAATGCTTCCGCCATCCAGTTCCAGCTGGCGGAGAAGGACGGCAAGCCGCTGTACCGTGCGGTAATGGAGGAAATGATGTCCATTTCGACTCCGGACAATATGATGTTCGTCGTGGGTGCCACCAAAGCCGAGAAATTGTCCGAAATCAGGTCATTCTGCCCTGACAATTTCCTCCTGGTTCCGGGAGTCGGCGCTCAGGGCGGTTCGGCGGAGGAAGTGATGAAGTACGGTGCCAATGACCATGGCGGGCTTCTGATAAATTCATCCAGAGGGATTCTCTACGCCGACTCCACCGCTGACTTTGCCAAAACCGCAGCCAGGGTCGCATCGGAAACGGCACGGTTGTAATGCGGGTGCTGTATTTTTTTTACGGATTGGATTTCAGCCGTGTCTCGCGTGGAGTCATTCCAGTCATATCGCGATAGAATTTCGCGAAATGCGACGGGGTGGAGAAGCCGAGTTCATAGCTGATTTCCTGGATGGTTTTGGTACTGGCCCTCAGGAGACGGCCGGCCTCTATTACCGTGAACTCGTTTATCCAGGAAGAGGCGTTGCGCCCGGTCGTATCCTTGATTACCGATGACAGATATTTGGGAGTCAGGCTCATCTTGTCGGCATAGAATTCCACTTTCCTGCTTTCATGGATATGATTTTCCAGCAGTTTGATGAAAATTCCCGACAATTCTTCCTTTCTGCGGTTCTTGATGCGGTTTTCGCCCGGTTCATGCAGCATGATGTTGCAGGCTTCGAAAAACAGGATGTTTATGTAGTTCTTTATGATGCGGTTTCTGAAGAAGTTTTCCTCCGCATTCGCCTGCAGCGTCTTGACATAGCCGAGAATATCGGAGCACATCTTCATCTTTTCGGGTGGAATCCTGTGCAGCGGGCTCTCCATCAGAATCTTCCTGGAATATATCTTGACCAGTCCGTCCGCTATCCTTTCGAAAGTATCCGTCCTGACGGACAATATGTGTGTCCTGAAATTCTCGCTGCGTGCGGTGTTGTAGAAAGGAATGTCGGAGGCTATCGCCAAAAAGGAATTTTCTGATATGTTGAATTCCCTGTATCCGACGGTGTACGTGGCGCTGCCTTCGATACACAGCAATATTATTATCAGATCGGGGTAATGGTATTTCCTTACTGAGGAAACCTCCCTGCTGAATTTAGGCAAGCCCGAAAAATTGTCATAAATTCCGATGAATTTCTCCTCCTTATCCGACATATCCCATATTTTTTGCAATAATAATAAAAAAAGGAAAATTCTGATATATTTCAGGGCAACAGTGATATGTTTCCAACGAAAAATGAGCAATTTTTGCAAAACATTAAAAACACACACATTCAATTCTAATATTTTCTTTTCAGGCAGGCCCGGGATTGTTCTCCAGTCTGCCTTTCTTTTTGAAAAACCACGCACCGGAGTTACCCAAATATCCAAGCGGCAATCCTTCTAAAGGAAATCCTCGAAATATCGGGTGACCTTGTCCATAAGGTGGATGCGGTCGCTGCCGCGGACATTGTGCCTTGCACACGGATAGATGAAATAGTCTACGGGTACATGGTTGACGACGCATTCGCGGACAAAACTCAGGCTGTGCTCCGGCAGCACGGTGTCGTCAATCCCGCCCTGGCAGATCAGCAGCCTGCATTTCAGATTTTCCGACTTTCCCATAAGGCTCGCGGCGGCATATCCTTCCGGATTCGTGACCGGCGAGCCCATATACCTTTCGCCGTACATCACCTCATACCATTTCCAGTCGATGACGGGTCCGCCTGCGACAGCCGCCTTGAAGACATCCGGGTATCCGGTAACCAGGGATATGGTCATGAATCCGCCGTAGCTCCATCCGTGCAGACCGATTCTGTCCTTGTCCACGTAGTCCAGCCCGCACAGCATTTCTATGCCTTTCATCTGGTCTGCCGTTTCCTCTCTGCCGCAGCATCCGTATATCGCCTTTTCAAAATCGGCTCCGCGGTTCTGTGTGCCCCTGTTGTCCTGAATGTAGACGATGTAGCCCTGCTGGGCCATATACATCTCCCACCGCCATACTTCGGCAAGCCAGGTATTGCGCACCAGCTGCGAGTGCGGTCCGCCGTAGACATAGACTATGACCGGATATTTCTTCGACGGGTCGAAATCCAGCGGCTTTATCATCTTGTAATAGTTGTCGTATTTCCCGTCGGCGCTTTTCACCGTCCCGAGGGATATTTCGCAGTATCTGTAGCCGTCCACAGGGTTCGGCGCTGTCAGAAGGTTCACCCTTTCCCTGCCGTCGGTGGAACAGAAGTCCGTGACGCCTGGCACGCACAGACTGCTGTAACTGTCCGTAAAGTATCTGCAGCCGGGACTCAGACTGACAGTATGCCAGCCCGTGGCGAAGGTCAGCCTTCTGACCTTCCCGGATTTTATGTCCACGCTGAAAAGGTGGTTCTCTACAGGAGAGACCTCGGCGGACGTGTAGAAGACTCTCCTGCCGTCGTTGCCGACATACGAGACATCCGCATCCGCGTTCACGAGTCTTTTTACGCTGCCGGAGAAATCGCAGAGATAAAGGCTTTTGTAGCCGTCCCTGTTGTCAGTCCTGTAGATGAATTCATCATTGCTTCCCTTTAGGAAGAAAACAGGATCCTGAGGCTCCACGAATCTGTCGTTGTCCTCGGTGAGGACAGTCTTTACGAAATTTCCGGTAACCGCATCGTAGATGTTCAGCCTGAGATGCTTCTGGCTCCTGTCGAGGACCTGTACGAGGATGTGCTTTTCGTCCGGGGACCAGGAAATCCCGGTCAGATACTGGTCGTATCCGAATTCGCTGCAGTCGAGATATACCGTAGTGCCTGATGAAAAGTCGAAAATGCCCACACGGACGTTTTCCGATGCCATCCCCGCCATAGGGTATTTGATTTCGTAGCCTGTGCCCGTCCTGGTGTTTATGTCGAGAAGCGGAAATGTACCGACAGCGCTTTCGTCTTTTCTGTAGAATGCCGTCTTTTTACCGGATCCTGACAGGAATATGCCTCCCGTTATGCCGAATTCCATCCTGCTCACGGCCTGCCCGTATACGATGTTCCTGTCCTGCGATACGGCTATCGGATATGAGTTCCCGTAGTTATCCGTGAAGTAGAGACTGTTTCCTATCGTGTATGGGTGGAATCCCGCCGGGTTGAAAGTCAGGTGGGCGGCATTTTCCGGCAATGCGAAACGGCCTTCCATCCTGCCGTTTTCCACGTCTGTTATGAAAGTCTCGTTCCCTGCGGAGAACGCTGCCAGGTTTCTGCTTATCCAGCAGACGAAAACGGGATTTTCCTGTCCGGTTATCCTCGCCAGTTCCGCCCCGGATATGATTTCCTCTTCCGACCCGGAGACAGGGTCGGCCGCGATGAGACAGCCGTTTTCGAACCGGCTGAGGACATCGCTGTCAGGCCTCCATACAGTTTCCATATCTTCGGGATAAAGTCCGTATCCCAGTACGGCCTCTTCCATCGTAAGCATTTTTGTACCTGTACTGTCCTGCTCTCTCACCGCGAAGACTCCCGGCTGGGCGTAAAGCCCCGATGCCGATGCCAGAAACAATATTGCCGAAAATAATCCGATTCCTTTCATTTTTCTTGTTAATTTCTCGATAACTCTGTAACTTCAAAACCGAAATTTACCGCAAATTTATGAAACTGACACGAAAATTGATAACCTTCGCAGTCATTTTGTCTGCGACCGTTCTGTCTGACAGGGCGATAGCCTGTACAGGCATTTCCCTGGTATCCAGGGACAGTTCCATCGTTCTGGCCCGCACCTGCGAATGGGGAGGAAGCTATCTCGACAGCCGGTATGTGATTGTGCCGCGCGGATATACGCAGAATGCCATGACCCCTTCCGGCGCTCCGGGACTGGAATTCACAGCAAAATACGGCTATGCCGGCATATCCGTAGTGCAGGATCAGTTCGTCACCGAAGGGCTGAATGAAGCCGGACTTTCAGCTGGGCTTTTCTTCTTTCCTGGCTATGGCTCATACGAGAAATTCGATGCCGCGCAGAGCGCATCGACCATCGTCGACGTCCAGCTTGTCGCCTGGATTTTGGGCAGCTTCGCTACCGTGGATGAGGTAATCGGCGCTATCGGGCAGTTGCATGTCGTGGCTTTGAGCGCCGATACGCAGACGGCCCACTGGAGGATAGGCGATGCCTCGGGGCGTCAGGTGGTGCTCGAAATCGTCGGCGGAAGGCCCGAATTCCATGAAAACGAACTCGGCGTTCTGACCAATTCCCCGGGATTCCAGTGGCAGATGACCAATCTCAACAATTACGTGAATCTCTATCCGGGCAATGCACGGCCGAACAGACTTGCCGATGGCATCATCCTGAATTCCTTCGGTGCAGGTACCGGATTCAGGGGCATTCCGGGAGACGTCACCCCGCCGTCAAGATTCGTCAGGGCTGCTTTCTACAAGGCTACCGCGCCGCAGTATGCTACAGGATTCGAGACAGTGAAGGAAACTTTCCAGATTCTGAACAACTTCGACATACCTGTCGGCATCGAACATAATCCTGCCGACGGGCCTCTTCCGGAAAATGTTCCGAGCGCCACCCAATGGACCACATCGTCCGATCTCAAGGCTTTGAGATTCTATTACAGGACGGCCTGGAATTCGACCATCAGGTGCATTGATCTGAAAACCGTCAGGTTCGACAGGATAGGCTTCGTTTCGGAGCCTCTCGACCGCGTGATGGATCAGCCTGTGGAATTCATAAAGGTCAGATAGTCGGACGTTTCCTTCGGGCAGAGATTCGGTGTATGGAACATATCATCTTTCCGGATGCTTCCAGGGAACGGCAGCTGCCCTTTTATCTGGCGGCGGAAGAATATCTTGCCAGAAATTTCAGCGAAGACTTCTTCTTCCACTGGAGAGTGGGCCCGACAGTAATATTCGGGAGGAATCAGGATATGGAGGCCGAGGCAGATGCCGGATATTGCCGCAGGGAGGGCATAAGAATGTTCAGACGGAAAAGCGGCGGCGGTTGCGTTTATGCCGATATGGGTAATCTGATGTTGTCCGCGGTAACCACGGGCAGCGACAGGCCTTTTCTCTTCGACCGTTTTATGTCCACCCTTGCTCTGGCTCTGCGGAGACTGGATATCGATGCGTGGCCGTCCGGCAGAAACGATATTCTCGTTTCGGGCAGGAAAATTTCCGGCAGCGCCGTTTACGGCATCGGGAACCGGAACATCATACATGCGACGCTGCTGTATGACGCGGATTTGGAGAAAATGCAGAAGGCCCTTACTCCTTCTCCGCGGAAACTGGCCTCGAAGGGCATCGCATCGGTAAGACAGAGGGTAGCCAACATATCGGGGCTTACAGAGCTCGGCATAGATGAAATAGGAAGTTCACTCGCCGGTTTTTTCTGCCGGGGTGACAGAATCCTGACAGGCAGCGACACTGACCTGATAAATGAAATCATGAAAACATATCTCGATGACAGGTTCATCAGACAGGGGAACTTATATGGAAACACTGAAAAGAACATGCCTGTATGACAGCCACGTGGCGCTTGGCGCACAGATGAGTCCGTTCGGAGGATTTATGATGCCCATACAGTACAGCGACATCATCCTCGAGCACAAAGCCGTAAGGCAGAGCTGCGGAATGTTCGACGTTTCGCACATGGGTGAAATATCCGTGTCGGGGCCCGATGCCGGAAAATTCGTGGATCATATATTTACCAATGACGTGGCGGGACTTGCTCCGGGGCACATCCGGTACGGGATGATGCTTTATCCCGAAGGCGGAGTCGTGGACGACCTGCTGGTATACGGAATGGACGGCCGGTATCTGCTGGTGGTCAATGCCGCAAATACCGACAAGGATTTTACCTGGATTTCGGAAGCCGCACGGGGCTATGATGTCAGCATAATGGACGAATCCGGAAATTACGGGCAGATAGCACTTCAGGGACCCGATTCGCAGCGCATCGCGTCCGAAGTACTTGGTTTCGATGTCTCGGAACTGGTTTTCTATACTTTCATCGAAACTGACTTTGCCGGCGGGAAGGTCATCGTGAGCAGGAGCGGATATACCGGAGAAGACGGATTCGAATTCTATGCTTCTCCGGACATTGTACGACGGATATGGGCGGCTCTTCTCGGGGCGAAGGTCCGGCCATGCGGCCTGGGCTGCAGGGATACCCTCCGTTTTGAAGTCGGGCTGCCGCTGTACGGGCACGAACTCGGCCCGGATATTTCTCCGCTCGAAGCCGGTCTGGGGATTTTCGTCAGGACGGACAAGCCGGAATTCATCGGGAAAGAGGCCGTGGTGAGACTGAAGGCGGAGGGAGTGAGACGCAGGCTTGTCGGGATAGAACTCATAGGCAGGGCTATTCCGCGCTCCGGCTATCCGGTGGAGGCCGGAGGCAGGCAGATAGGTGAGGTGACGACCGGCTACATTTCCATATCTTCGGGAAAAAGCGTGTGCTTGGCTTTCGTGGAATCTGAATATGCTGCGGAAGGAACGCCTGTGGAAGTCCGTATCAGGAAAAAGGTTTTCCCGGGAAAGGTATGCAGGAAGAAATTCTATGAAAAGAAATACCGCAGATAGCGGAATACAGTATGGTTATTCTGAAAAACTTTATAAAACCGACAGGCTATGAGCAAGATAATCGAAGGGCTGTTTTACAGCGAATCTCATGAATGGGTCAGGACCGAAGGCGACACGGCGGTTATAGGCATAACTGATTTCGCACAGAAGTCGATGGGGAATATCGTGTACGTCGACATGCCCGAAGAAGATGATGAAATCTCACAGAACGAGGAATTCGGTGCAGTGGAAAGCGTGAAGGCCGCCAGTGACCTGATAGCTCCTGTTTCCGGAACTGTCATAGAGAAAAATGCGGCTCTGGAGGACGAACCGGGACTTCTGAACTCCGACCCTTATGCGAACTGGATCATAAGGGTGCGGTTTTCCGACATTTCCGAGACCGATGCCCTGATGGATGCGGCAGAATATACTGAATTCCTTTCAAGACAGGCCTGACATGCCGTTTGCTTATTTTCCTCATACAGATAGGGATATCGAAGCCATGCTCGACAGAGCGGGGCTGGATTCTCTCGACGGGCTGTATTCCGATGTGCCCGAAGATGTCCTTTTCAAGGGCGAATTCGATCTTCCGGATGCTATGACAGAGATGGAAGTCAGGCGCCGTTTCGAGGAGATTGCATCCATGAATTTCCCTTTGAAAGTTTTCTGCGGAGCGGGGGCATACGACCATTATTCTCCTGCCGCGATTCAGACAGTCATCTCCCGTTCGGAATTCCTTACTTCATATACCCCTTATCAGGCCGAGGTGTCGCAGGGGACATTGAGATATATTTTCGAATTCCAGACTATGATGGCCCGACTGACGGGAATGGACTGTGCCAATGCCTCCATGTACGACGGCCCTACTTCCGCAGCGGAAGCTGCAATGATGATGGCGGCCTGTACGAAAAGAAAACGCCGTGTCCTGCTTTCGGAAACACTGCTGCCGCAGGTGATTGAAACGGTCGGTACCTATTGCCGTTTCCACGGGATTGAAATCACTGTCATCCCGCACAATGACCGGACTTCCGATCTTCAGGCGGCTGAAGCGGAACTGGAGAAGGGCGATGCCGCCGGTATGGTCGTGCCCGGAATAAACCGTTACGGCATTATCGAGGATCTGTCCGGGTTCGCCGATGCCGTGCATCGGACAGGGGCATTGCTGACCGTATATTCAGACCCTTCGTCTCTTGCCGTTGTCAGGTGTCCTGGGGAATGGGGAGCCGATATTGCCTGCGGGGATGCGCAGACATTGGGCCTGCCCTTGAATTTCGGCGGTCCGTATGCAGGCTTTCTCTGCTGCAGGCAGGGATTCGTGCGCAAACTGCCGGGCAGGATAGTCGGGGAAACCGTGGATGCCGACGGAAAAAGGGCTTATGTGCTGACACTCCAGGCCAGGGAACAGCATATCCGCAGGGAAAAGGCTACCAGCAATATCTGCTCGAACCAGTCTCTGATGGCCTTGTACGCCACCGTCTATCTCTCGCTTATGGGTTCCGAAGGTCTCAGGCGGGTGAACGAACTTTCATACGGAGGAGCCCATTACCTGTATTCCCGGCTTTTGGAAACCGGGATGTTTTACAAACTGAATGACAAACCTTTCCTTAAGGAATTCGTCCTGCATTCCAAAATTCCGCCTGAGACTCTGCAAAAGGCCCTGCTCGATGCGGGTTTCTTCGCGGCACTTTCCTGCGGGGAGGACGATCTCGTGTCGTTCTGCGTCACTGAGAAGCGCACTAAGGAAGAAATGGACGGACTCGTGGATGTTGTAAATCAGATTCGCCATGAAGTATTACGATAAACTCATATTCGAACTGTCGAAAGAAGACAGGAACGGCTTTTCACTCCCGGAAAACGACTGGCAGGAAACCCCGGAGAATATTCCGGCAGTCCTCAGACGGGCTGTTCCGCCGGATCTCCCGCAGGTAAGCGAACCGGATGCGGTGAGACATTATGTAAATCTGTCGAATATGAATTTCGGGGTGGATACCGGCTTTTATCCGCTGGGCAGCTGCACCATGAAATATAATCCGAAAATCTGCGAGGAGACGGCAGCGCATCCCGGCTTTTCCGGCCTTCATCCGCTGCAGCCTGCAAGTACGGTCCAGGGGGCGCTGCGGATTTACGACGAACTTTCGCGTTTCCTGTGTTCCCTTACGGGTATGGCTGCCTTTACCCTGAATCCGTTTGCCGGAGCGCACGGAGAACTGACCGGTCTGATGATTATGCGTTCCTGGCATATTTCGCGGGGCGATCTGAAAAGGACCAGAATCATAGTTCCGGACAGCGCCCACGGGACCAATCCGGCAAGTGCGGCCGTTTGCGGACTCGAAGTCGTCCAGGTCAGGTCCACGCCGCAGGGAATCATCGACGTCGAGGCCCTGAAGCCTCTGTTGGACGACAGGGTGGCCGGTATCATGATGACGAATCCGAACACGCTCGGACTCTTCGAGACGGAAATACATGAAATAGAGGCTTCCGTCCATGCTGCCGGCGGACTTCTCTACTATGACGGGGCGAATATGAATGCTCTGCTGGGCAAGGTCCGTCCGGGAGACATGGGATTCGATATCATGCATCTGAACCTGCACAAGACATTCTCCACTCCACATGGCGGAGGCGGCCCCGGCTCGGGTCCTGTAGGTGTCGCAGCACATCTGAAACATCTGCTCCCGTCTCCGGCAGTACATTGCAGGGGCGGTTTCCTTACAGTGGAAGACCAGCCGGAAGGGGCCGGCAGGGTTTCCGGTTTTATGGGCAACTTCTCGGTCCTGCTGAAAGCCTATACCTACATACTGATGCTCGGGAAACAGAACGTAAGGAAGGTCGGGCCGTATGCGGTCCTGTCGGCGAATTATATAAAGGAGTCGCTGAAAGACTGTTTCAGGCTGCCTGTCCCTGCGCTGTGCAAGCACGAGTTCGTTTTCGACGGGCTGTCGTCGGGGCAGGAAAATTCCGTGACGACTCTGGATGTGGCCAAAAGGCTGCTGGACTACGGTTTCCATGCCCCGACCATATATTTCCCGCTGCTTTTCCATCAGTCCATAATGATAGAGCCGACGGAAACGGAGTCGAAAGAGACTCTCGATGCCTTTATAGATGCAATGAGGTCAATCGCGGCCGAAGCGGCAACGGACCCCGACATTCTGAGGTCCGCCCCTCACGCTACTCCTGTCCGCCGCCCGGACGAGACTCTCGCCGCCACCAGACCGAAACTCGTAGAATAATATGAAGATACTTATAATAGGCGCCGGGCCAGGAGGTTACGAAACCGCACTGGAAGCCCGGAAGAAAGGTTTCGAGGTTACGCTGATAGAAGGACGGCAGGTCGGGGGGACCTGCCTCAATGCCGGATGCATTCCGACAAAGGCCTATTGCCGCAGTGCGGAAATTCTGGAAGAAGTGCGCCGTGCTCCCGATTTCGGAATCCGCGCCAGCATTCCCGAGCCTGATTTCCTGCAGATAAGGGCACGGAAAGGCTCCATAGTCGCGAATCTCCGTTCCAACGTCGAAGCACAACTCGCGGCTGCCGGAGTCTCACTTGTCCGCGGCTTCGCCGTATTCAGGGATGACAGGACGGTAGCGGCAGACGGTAAAGACCATACAGCCGACTATATCATCATCGCGACAGGTTCTGCCCCGTCCATGCCTCCGATTCCCGGCATCGGTCTGCCGGGAGTGCTTGACTCGGCGGCTCTGCTCGAAACGGACAGGATTCCCTCACGCCTGTGCATTATAGGCGGAGGCGTAATCGGGCTTGAATTCGCTTCCGTATTCCGGAGTTTCGGCTCGGAAGTAACTGTATTGGAGTCCTGCCGCGAGATATTGCCGCGATATGACTATGAAATTGCCAGAAGGCTGAGACATAGTCTTTCCAGACGCGGCATAGTTTTCAGCCTCTCGTCTTCAGTGGAGTCCGTCGGCCGATCCGGAGACGGCCTGACAGTGGCGTGGGAGCGGAAAGGTGCCCGGGAATCCGTCGCGGCTGACAACGTCCTCGTGGCTGCTGGACGCCGCCCCTGCTCCGACGGGCTGAATCTCGAAGCTGCCGGTATATCTTCCGAAAGAGGCGCCATACAGACAGATGAGGACATGCGGACTTCCGTCCCTCATATTTTCGCGATAGGAGACGTGAACGGACGTTGTCAGCTGGCCCATGCCGCTGTCAGCCAGGGGAAACTGGCCATAGAAGCCATAGTCCGCTCCATGAATCCTTCCGGATGCCGTGCCGGGGAGAAAACGCGGCCTGACCTTTCCATAATGCCTTCAGCTGTATTTACCCTGCCAGAAGCGGCATCCGTGGGCCTGACAGAGGAGGAATGCAGGGAAAAATCCCTTCCGTACAGGGTGTGCAAATCTTTTTTCAGGGCAAACGGAAAAGCTGTCTGCATGGGCGAAACCGAAGGGCTGTGCAAACTGATTGTTTCTGAAAAGGACAGGATTCTGGGCGCACATATTCTCGGTCCGCACGCGTCGGACCTGATTCACGAAATATCAGTCCTTATGTCTGCCGGAGCCCCGCTGCAGGTTCTCGGAAACAGTATCCATATCCACCCTGCACTTGGAGAAGTGTTCCGGAATTTCTAACTTTGCGATTCTGTCCCTGACTCTGTATGAAGAATAAAGACTGCATATATGATTATCTGATAGTCGGTTCCGGACTATACGGGGCCACTTGCGCGTTTCTGGCCCGGAAAGCCGGAAAACGCTGTCTGGTAATAGACAAAAGAAGCCATGCAGGCGGAAATCTTTACTGTGAAAATACGGAAGGGATAAATGTCCACAAGTACGGCCCGCATATTTTCCATACCTCTGACAAGCGGGTATGGGATTTCGTGAACGGGATAGTTCCGTTCAACCGGTTTACTAACTCCCCGCTGGCCTGTTTCCGCGGAGAACTTTACAATCTCCCGTTCAACATGAACACTTTCAGGCAGATGTGGGGAGTCAGGACGCCTGAAGAAGCCAGCAGGATTATCGGGGAACAGAGACGGGAGGCTTTGGACAGAATCGGGTCCGCGACTCCTGAGAACCTGGAAGATCAGGCGCTGGTGCTGGTAGGGAAGGACATATATGAAAAACTGGTCAGGGGCTATACCGAAAAACAGTGGGGGAGAAACTGCCGGGATTTGCCTGCATTTATAATAAAGCGGCTTCCTGTCCGTTTTACGTACGACAACAATTATTTCAACGACACATACCAGGGTATTCCTTCGGGCGGGTACAACATCCTGATTTCAGGACTCCTGGAAGGTTCGGAAGTCCGGACCGGGACCGACTTCTTCTCGGACCGGGAGTATTTCGGTTCCCTGGCGGAGAAAATCGTGTTTACGGGAAAAATCGACGAGTACTTCGGATACAGATTCGGGAAACTGGAGTATCGCTCCCTGCGTTTCGAAGAGGAAATCCTCGACTGTCCGAACTGGCAGGGCAATGCCGTGGTCAATTATACGGACAGGGATGTGCCCTATACCAGAATCATAGAGCACAAGCATTTCGAGCTGCAGGGCGATGCCGTCTACGATATTCCGAAGACCGTGATAACGAGAGAGTATCCAGCAGAGTGGACGGAAGGGATGGAGCCGTATTATCCCGTAAACGACGGGAAAAACGGCTCTCTGTATGAAAAATACCGTCTGCTGGCAGACCGTGAGCCTGACGTCGTGTTCGGAGGCAGGCTCGCGGAGTACAGATATTACGATATGGCTCCGGTAGTTTCCAGAGCGATGGAAACCTTTCGAGTTACGGCCGGATTGACGGAGTGAATATGAAAGAGACGATGAAGAATATATCCCCGGTTTTTACGGGCTTGCTTGCAGCCGTTCTCTTTGCTGCTGCCGCATTCTCCGCCGATGCACGGACTCTGGACATAGACTGGGGCGTGTCCGTCTACGGGGCCGGAGCTTCCGGAAAATCCCTGCCTTTCTGGGCCGTCACGAACAAGAACGGCATGTTTCCCGACTGCCGCGGAGGACTGATGACCGCGAGAACCGGGCTGGAGTATTCCATGAAGTCGGGGATAGACCTTCTGGCCGGGGTGAAACTTTCCGGTACGGCGGTCCCGTCTTCATTGACCGGAATTCCAGTCGCACCCCTGCTTGTAACCGATAAAGACAATCCTTATTTCTCCCGCCGTCAGGTCCAGGGAATGGTGAACGAACTTTATTTCGGCATCAGATGGAAAATGCTGCGCCTCGATATCGGCATCAGGGACAGGGAGCAGAAGTACGGAGGTCTCTCTCTCAGCGGAGGGGACATCACATGGTCGGGAAATGCCAGAAGCCTTCCGGGCTATAATCTCCAGGTGGACTGGTTTTCCATTCCCGGGACCAAAGGCATTGTTTCCCTTAAAGCGAATTACGCGGATTTCAGGACCATCGATGACCGTTACGTGAAGGGAGCGCTGGTGCACAACAAGTCCCTTTACCTGAAGCTGCGTCCGTTCAGGAGGTTCTCATTCGGAGCCGGACTCGAGCACTGGGCCTTGTGGGGAGGCAACTCCCGCACCCTCGGACGCCAGCCCGACTCATTCAAGGACTATTTCAGGGTCATTCTCGGGCTCAGCGGCGGCGATGATGCTACTGAAAGCGACCGGATAAACGTACTCGGAGACCAGAGGGGACGAGAGATAGCCTTTTTCGAATGGGAAGCCGACAAGTTTACCGTTTCATTCGCCCATGATATTCCGTTCGAAGACGCTTCGGGTATGAGGTTCCAGAATTTTCCCGACGGGATCAATACCCTGCATTTTTCTTTCAGGGACAAGGACAGGTGGGTAAGCGATCTCCTGTATGAATTCGTCTATACCAAATGCCAGTCCGGAAGCCGGCATGACAGACCTGCCACGGAAGAGGAACTTGAAAAAAATCCGGACAAGCCTGCCATAATCCTCGGAGGTATCGACGATTATTTCAACAACGGCTGTTACAAGTCGGGATGGACATTTTTCGGAAAAATGGCAGGGCTTCCTCTCATAACGCCCTCTCCCGTGGATGAGAACGGACTGGTGCCGGGAGTCTGCAACAACAGGATTACTGCCCACCATATAGGCATCGGAGGGAAAATCGCGAGAAAGGTCCCTTACAGGCTGAAAGCCACGTATTCGAAGAACTTCGGACGCTACAGGCAGAGCGAAACATTGTTCGAGAGTGCTCCCGAGCAGTTTTCGCTGGCATTGGAAGTGGATTTTCCGCGGTTTTCCGCGAAAATCCCGCTCGCATTTTCGGTCGGGCTTTACGGTGATGCCGGCGACCTGTACGGAGACAATTTCGGACTGACACTCAGATTGTCATATTCCGGACACTGGATTGGAAACCGGGTAAAATGAATCCCCGGACAGACATTGGATTATTATGAAGATACTGGTTACCGGGGCAGCCGGATTTATCGGTGCAAACCTGATATACACTCTTCTGGAAAACGAGCCGGAAGCGGATATCGTGGGGATAGACAATATGAATCCCTACTACGATGTCACGCTGAAAAAATACCGGCTCGACCTTCTTGATGCCGTATCGGGAGGACGGAGATGGCGCTTCATAAAGGGGGATATCGCAGACAAGGTCCTCGTAGACAGGGTTTTCGCGAAATTCCTGCCGGAAATCGTGGTAAACCTTGCGGCCCAGGCAGGGGCGAGATACAGCATAGAGGAGCCGGATTCCTACATAAGTTCGAATATTATCGGCTTCCATAACATTCTCGAAGCCTGCAGGCATTCGGTCGGCAAAGGTAAAAAGGGCGTTGCCCATCTCGTATATGCGTCCAGTTCATCGGTTTACGGCTCGAACGGGAAAGTCCCGTACTCTGAAGACGACAGGACGGACAGTCCTCTCTCCCTGTATGCCGCCACGAAAAAATCCAATGAACTGACGGCCCATGCCTATTCGAAGCTTTATGACATTCCGACTACGGGCCTGCGCTTCTTTACGGTTTACGGGCCGGCAGGCCGTCCGGATATGGCATATTTCAGTTTTACCCGCAAGTTGGTTTCCGGAGAGAATGTACAGCTTTTCAATTACGGACAAAGCCTTAGGGACTTTACCTACGTGGATGATATCGTGGAAGGCGTGCGCATCGTGATGCGGAATCCGCCTCAGCGCGAGAAAGGGGAGGACGGACTTCCGGTGCCGCCATACAGGCTGTACAACATAGGCTGCGGAAACCCAGCGAACCTCGTGGATTTCCTGCGGATACTCTCGGAAGAACTCCGGCAGGCAGGGCTTCTTCCCGGGGATTTCGATCCTGATTCGCATATCGAGAAGGTGCCCATGCAGCCGGGGGACGTTCCTGCGACCTTTGCGGATACCTCTGCACTGGAGCGCGACCTGCATTTCCGTCCGCACACCGACTTGAGGACCGGCCTGAGCAGATTCGTCCGCTGGTACGGGGATTATTATGGATTATGGTAAATTTAAACATACGGATATGAACGAGAAGATAGCGATAGCCGGAACGGGGTATGTCGGCCTGTCGATGGCGATACTCCTTTCACAGCACAACCATGTGACTGCCGTCGATGTCATACCTGAAAAGGTGGATATGATAAACAGCGGCAAATCACCGATCCAGGACGAATACATAGAAAAATACCTGGCGGAGAAGGATCTCGACCTGAAAGCCACGCTCGACGGTGCGGAAGCCTACAGGACGGCAGACTGGGTGATAATCGCCGCGCCTACGAATTACGACCCTGCAAAGAACTTTTTCGATACGAGCCACGTCGAGGAAGTCATCGATCTGGTACTGTCCGTAAATCCGGATGCAGTGATGGTAATAAAAAGCACCATCCCGGTCGGGTATTGCCGGAGTCTGTACGTGAAATATGCCGGGAAATTCAGGACCGACCCCGCACTGGCCGGCAAAAAACTGCATCTGCTCTTTTCCCCTGAATTCCTGAGGGAGAGCAAAGCCCTGTATGACAATCTTTATCCATCGCGCATCATAGTCGGCATTCCGGATCCGGAATGCGGCAGCGATGAGGAAAAGGAGGCGGTGAAGGCTGTTTCCGCACCAGATGCCGAGGATGCCGCCCGGAAATTCGCTGCCCTGCTTCAGGAAGGTGCCTTGAAGGAAGATATACCGACCCTGTTCATGGAACTCCAGGAGGCAGAAGCTGTCAAACTGTTCGCAAACACGTTCCTCGCCCTCAGAGTCTCGTATTTCAATGAACTCGACACTTACGCCGAAGTGAAAGGCATGGATTCGCGTGCGATAATCAGGGGCGTCTGTCTGGACCCGAGAATCGGAGACCACTACAACAACCCTTCGTTCGGTTATGGCGGATACTGCCTTCCGAAGGACACGAAGCAGCTTCTGGCCAATTACAGGGACGTACCTGAGAATCTTATCGAGGCTATCGTCGAGAGCAACCGGACCAGAAAGGACTTTATCGCGGACAGAGTCCTCGCCATGGCGGGCTATTATACGGCCAGCAGCGACTGGAACATCTCCAAAGAACAGGAAATCGTCGTGGGAGTCTACCGTCTGACGATGAAATCCAACTCCGACAATTTCCGACAGAGTTCCATCCAGGGGGTTATGAAGCGCATCAAGGCAAAGGGTGCGACTGTCATAATTTATGAGCCGACCCTCGATAACGGGACACGCTTTTTCGGCAGCGAAGTAGTGAATGACCTGGAAGAGTTCAAGTCACGCAGCCGCTGCATAATAGCCAACAGGTACGACGCCTGCCTCGATGACGTAAAGGAAAAGGTCTACACGCGGGACATTTTCAAGCGTGATTAGATTACGAATGCTATCTCCTTGAAGCCGAAGGTTCCGGTAATTCCCTGGCCGAGACTGATTTCAAGCCGTCCGTCTTCGGTTATTCCCCTGATTATGCCGTCGAATTCAGGCCCGTTGTTCCCGTCGGACATATCCGGACCGGTGCACCGCTCCCGGACAATGGCATTGGCAGGCAGCCATGCTGGCCGGCCCGATAGGTCGCAGAAGCGGCTGACCGTCCCAATCCGGTACATCAACGACTCGTAGATGCCCCGGATGCCGGCGGGATCCTCTATAAGTGCCATGCATCCGGTAAATTCATCCATGAACCCGTCGAGAAGGGATTCGATTCCGTATTTTTCCCCTGTCAGCAGGGCCATCGATACAGGATTCGGCAATTCCGGAGGAAATTCCGTCTGGTTTACGTTCAGACCTATTCCTATGACGGATGTGCGGACATTCTCTCCCGACAGGGAGTTTTCCACCAGCATCCCCGATATTTTCCTGTCTCCCGCATAGATGTCGTTCGGCCACTTGATACGGGTCTGTATGCCGTAACGGGACAGGAAGCGGCATTGTGCTATGGCAGCCGCTTCACTGATAAAGAACTGTCCCGAGGCTTTCAGGGCGGGGCATCCGGCCGTGTCTGCCTGTCCCCGGCCGGAGAAGCGCAGAAAAATGCTGAATGTCAGGTTTTCCCCCTCGGCGGAGAGCCATCTGTTCCCCCTCTGCCCCCGGCCGGCCGTCTGCCTGCGTGCGGCGATTACGGTCAGGTGTCCGAGTCCGGCGCTGCGTCTGAGGGCTTCGCTGTTGGTCGAATCGAGGCTGTCATGCCACTCTGTCCTGTATGTCCTTTCCATTGGTGCGGATTTTGAATATAAAATACATTTGCTCTGCGCAAGCCTTTTTAGTATCTTTGCACGTTTGAATTGTAAAATTAACATAAAAATCGGATGAATAACATCGAAATCAAGGTCATTGCCGATGCGATGCAGGAAAAAAAGGGAATGGATGTCGTATCTCTCGACCTCAGAAACATAGGAACAGCTATTTCCGACTACTTTATCGTATGCAACGCTGATTCCACGACAAACGTCAACGCGATAGCCGACAACATAGAGGAGAGGATGATCGAAAAATGCGGAAGGAAAGTGCTCCGTTCCCAGGGAAGGGAAAACTCTTTCTGGATAATCCTCGACTACGGCGATATCGTGGTGCATGTCTTCCAGACCCAGTACAGGGAATTCTATCGTCTGGAAGCGTTGTGGGCGGATGCCGAAAGATGCGAGTTTTAATATCATTTCCCGGAAAACAAGATGAATACAGACAATATGAATGGCGGAGGCCGGAGGAAAGATCCCGGAAAGACCGTCGGTTTCAGATTCAATTTCTCATGGATATATATGATTATCCTGATGATAATCGTATGGATGTTCTTCAACCAGGGCGGTGCGAATCCTCAGAAAATAGAGTGGGACGACGTGAGGCAGCAGATTCTCGCCGGCGACGTGAAGGAAATCGTCTTTATCAGGAACGATTACGAAGGCAGGGTGACCATAAAGCCCGACAGGCTGGAAAAGTATGCCGACAAGTTCGGAGGGAATATTCCTTCCAGGTCCCCTCATTTCTTTTTCCTGGTATCCGGAAGCTTCAATGCAGAGGAAATGTTCGGAGAACTGAACAGTTCCCTTCCGGAGAGCGACAGGTTCAGGGTCGTCATCGAAAACAACAACAAGGTCTGGGGTTCGGTGCTGGAATGGATACTTTTCCCGCTCCTTCTCATCCTGATGTGGTGGTTCATGTTCCGCGGTTTCAACCGTAATGCCGGCCCCGGTGCCCCGGGAGGCTTTTTCAACGTGGGAAAATCCACTGGAAAACTGGCCGAGAAAAGCAGCATGAAAGTGACTTTCAAGGACGTGGCCGGACTTGACGGGGCTAAGGAAGAGGTGATGGAAATCGTGGATTTCCTGAAAAATCCGAAAAAATACACTGCGCTCGGTGGCAAAATACCGAAAGGCGCATTGCTCGTAGGTCCTCCGGGAACCGGCAAGACCCTGCTTGCAAAGGCTGTGGCGGGGGAGGCTGATGTGCCGTTCTTCTCGATTTCAGGCTCCGATTTCGTGGAAATGTTCGTGGGAGTGGGAGCTTCCAGGGTAAGGGACCTTTTCCGCCAGGCGAAGGAAAAGGCGCCGTGCATAGTGTTCATAGACGAGATAGATGCCGTAGGCCGCGCCAGAAGCAAGAATGTCGGCTTCTCTTCCAATGACGAGAGGGAAAATACCCTGAACCAGTTGCTTACGGAAATGGACGGTTTCGATTCGAATTCCGGAGTCATCATCCTGGCTGCCACCAACAGGGCCGATATCCTGGACAAGGCGTTGCTCCGGGCCGGCCGTTTCGACAGGCAGATTCATGTCGACCTTCCGGACCTGAAGGAAAGAAGCGCGATTTTCCAGGTGCATCTGAAAGGATTGAAACTGGCTGCGGATTTCGATGTCGATTTCCTGGCCAGACATACTCCCGGCTTCTCTGGCGCCGACATCGCGAATGTCTGCAACGAGGCTGCTCTGACTGCCGCACGGAAGAACAAGACCGAAATCGACAGACAGGATTTCCTCGATGCCGTGGACAGAATAGTGGGTGGCCTGGAGAGGAAGAACAAGATAATCACTCCCGAGGAGAAGAAATCCATAGCGCATCACGAAGCCGGGCATGCGACTGTCAGCTGGCTTCTGCCTAATGCGAATCCGCTTTTCAAGGTGACCATCGTCCCGAGAGGACAGGCTTTAGGTGCAGCCTGGTATCTGCCGGAGGAAAGGCAGCTCGAAACCCGCGACCAGATGCTCGACCAGATGTGCTCCCTCATAGGAGGCCGCGTGGCAGAAGAAATTGTGAACGGACAGCCGTCTACCGGTGCCCTGAACGACCTCGAACGCCTGACCAAGTCGGCATACGCCATGGTTGTATACTACGGTATGAGCGAAAAGGTTGGTACTGTATCCTATTTCGATTCTACGGGCTCGCGCGGATATGAACTCAGCAAGCCCTACAGCGAAAAGACGGCGGAACTGATAGACGAGGAAGTCAAGTCGCTCATAAACAGAATCCATGACAGGACTTACGCCATCCTTATGGAAAACAAGGACAAATTCCTGGAACTTGCCGCCCTGCTTCTGGAAAAGGAAGTGATTTTCGCCGACGATATGGAAAGAATTTTCGGACCGCGTGCCGGACATAAATCCGAAGAAGAAGTCTGACCCTTATGAAAAATCTGATTATCAGAACATTGACAGGCGCAGGTTTCGTAGCTGGCGTCACTCTCTGCATCCTTCTGAACAAATTTACCTTCGGTGTCCTGATGATAGCCCTGATGGTGGTTCTGATGCTTGAGTTCTACCGTATGACCATGAGAGGGGAATACCTCTTTTCCCAGATTCTGTCGATAGCGGCCGCAGTAGTACTTTTCCTGCTTACCTGGCTGTACAGAGGCTTCAATTTCCCCGGAAGACTGGTCGTCCTGTCCATTATCCCGATATTCATAGTGATGATAAATTCTCTCTATGTCAGGGACAAGACTGATTTCGGCAAATTCGCGAACCTGTATACGGCCATACTCTATATCGCAGTGCCGGTGGCAATGACGAATTTCGCGGTTTTCAGTCCGTCCGGAGCATATTCGGGACGGCTGCTCCTGTGTTTTTTCATCATAGTCTGGGCATCGGATATCGGGGCCTACGTTTTCGGAATGGCATTGGGACAGAGATTCGGTGGCCGGCTTTTTCCGGAAGTGTCGCCTAAAAAATCCTGGATAGGTTTCTGGGGCGGTTTCGTTCTGGCGATAGCTGCAGGCGTGGTCCTGCATTATACGGGACTTCTGGCCTATCCGGTATGGCATTGCGCCGTTCTGGCGGCGTTGATGAATATCTTCGGAGTATACGGAGACCTCATAGAGTCGCAGTGGAAGCGATATTACGCCGTCAAGGATTCAGGCTCCATAATGCCGGGACATGGGGGCTTTCTCGACAGGATGGACAGCGCGCTCCTCGCCATACCTGTCGGAATCATGTATCTTCTCGTAGTCAATGTCATTTGAGGTGGCGGTCTTGAGGTGGCGGAAAGGATTTTATTTCGGGGATTCCATAAAATTTCATAACTTTGCCGATTAGTAAATTTTAACGGACATGACGATACATCGGGGCGGATGGAGAATTATTTCTGCGATCTGGGCGGTTTCGATTCTGCTGATATATCTTATACAGCATTTCATCGACTGCCGCTTCGTGTCGTATCCGCTTTTTGCCCTCATATTTTTCTTCATGGGCTTCGTCATCTTCTTTTTCAGGGTCCCTTCCAGGAGGATTCCGGACGGCGAGGGACTGGTAACCGCGGTAGCCGACGGGGAAATCGTGGTGCTCGACCGTGTTTTCGAACCCGAGTTCCTGAAGCGCGACTGTATGCAGGTATCCATTTACATGGATTTTTTCAACGTGCATGTGAATTTCTGGCCGATAAGCGGCAAGGTGACATATTACAGATATCATCCGGGCAAATATTTTCTGGCATTCCTGCCGAAGGCCTCTGAACTGAACGAGCATACTTCCGTTTGCGTAGAGAACGAAGCCGGAGAAGTGTTCTTCAAGCAGCTGGCCGGAACGTTCTGCCGGAGGATAGAGTGCTATGCGGAAGTCGGGAAAGACGGGGTGCGGGGAAAACAGTGCGGAATCATCAAGTTCGGCTCCCGTATCGACATGTATCTGCCGCTGGATGCGGACATAAGGGTAAAGCTCGGCGATGAAGTCCGGGCCTGCGAAACAGTAATAGCTCATTTGGGCGGAAAGTGATATGGAAGAACTTTTTATAATCTTATTTCTCATTCTTTTGAACGGCGTCTTCGCCATGTCCGAGATTGCCATCATTTCGGCACGGAAATCAAGCCTTCAGACTGACGCGAACAAAGGCAGCAAGGCTGCAAAAACGGCCTTGAACCTCGCTCAGGATCCGGACAGGTTTCTGTCGGCAGTTCAGGTGGGAATCACTCTCATAGGTATCCTTACCGGTATTTTCTCCGGCAACAAGATAGCTGCGGAACTTTCTGCCCTTCTTCAGAATGCCGGGATGGCGGCATCGGGTGCGAGTGCGCTTGCCAAAGCCATCATCGTTATCCTCGTGATGTTCCTCACCCTGATTTTCGGCGAACTGGTCCCGAAAAGAATCGCCATGAGTTCAGCCGAGAAGGTATCGAAGATAGTGGCCCGTCCGATGAAGTTCATATCGGTGGTGGCTGCGCCGTTCGTATGGCTGCTGGCCAGAACCACTTCCCTGATAGTGAAAATGCTGGGGATAAAATACCAGGAAGCCAAGGTGACGGAAGAGGAAATCAAGTCGATAATCCAGGAAGGTACAGATGAAGGGGAAGTCTCGCCTGTAGAACAGGACCTCGTGGAAAGGGTTTTCGCTCTCGGAGACCTGAAAGTGAGCACCATTATGACCCTTCGCGCCGATATAGTATGGCTCAGCCTTGAAATGACGGGGAACGAAATAAGGGAGACCATAGAGGGCAATATCTTCGAGGAATATCCGGTAGTGGAAGACGACCTCGACCATGTTGTAGGAGTGCTTTCCCTTAAGGACTATGTGCTGAATATCGGAAAGGACGGCGACCTCGATCTGAAAAAGATGATGAAGGAGCCGGTTTATTTCCATGAGAACATGAATGTATATACCGTTCTCGAACAGATGAAGGAGAAGAAAATCAGCCGCGCCCTCGTCTGCGACGAATTCGGTTCCTGCTCGGGTATAATCACCCTAAAGGATATTATGGAAGCCCTCGTGGGCAATATCAACGATGACCATGAAGAGCCCGATATCGTGGCCAGAGGCGGCAATGACGGCTGGCTGGTGGACGGAATGTGCCCGATGTACGATTTCCTGAGACATTTCGACATCGAAGATTCCATGGAGGATTTCGAATATACTACCGTAGCCGGACTCATCCTCGATGAACTCGACCACATGCCTGTGGCAGGAGAAAAAGTCAACTGGGGAGAATTCCAGTTCGAAGTCGTGGATATGGACGGAGCCCGTATCGACAAGGTCATAGTCAAGAAAACGGGGTCCGCCGCTGCGGAAGAGTCCGGGGATGACGGTCAGGACTGATTTTCTATGAGTTCGAGCAGCCTGTCTATGGCCTCGGTATCCGGTACGTGTCTGAGTACCGGAGTCTTTTTCCTGTAAATCGTCACCTTGTGGCCGCCTTCTCCGACATACCCCCAGTCTGCGTCGGCCATTTCACCCGGGCCGTTCACGATACAGCCCATTACGGCTATTACCATGCCTTTCAGGTGTGCGGTCCTGCGCTTGACTTCATTGAAGGTGGATTCCAGGTCATACATGGTACGTCCGCATCCGGGGCAGGCTACGTATTCCGGCTTGTAGAAACGCCTTCTGGCAGCCTGCAGCAGTTCGTCCGCAAAATACAAGGCTTCATCCGTACCATCCAGAATCTTTTCCCTTCCGTTTTCATCCTTATAGCTGCCTCTCAGTTCCACGCCGTCGATTTTTCTGTCCAGAAGCATTTTCCCGAAGTCGCATGCCATATCCAGCATAAGCCTTTCTCTCGACGGGGCGGCGTATGTCGCGACTGCCTTCGGTGATGTCCCCTCTATGGAAACCTTGCACAGGGAAGAATGCAGTTTTCCTCCGTATCTGTCGGCAAGGTATTGCGCTACGGGTATTTCATTTACCGGATCTTCTGTCAGGGACACGCGTACCGTATCTCCGATACCCTCAGACAGCAGGGTGGAAATGCCGACCGCCGACTTTATCCGCCCCGAATCCCCGTTCCCGGCCTCGGTAACGCCGAGATGCAGGGGGAAAACGAGCCCTTTTTCCTGCATCGCCTGAGCCAGAAGACGATAGGCCTCTACCATAACTATCGTGTTACTTGCCTTGAGGGACACCACGATGTCGTAGAAATCGTTTTCAACGCAGAGATTTATCCATTCCATGGCCGCCTCTTTCATGGCGGCCGGCGTATTGCCGTAAAGGGATGTTATTCTCTCCCCGAGCGAGCCATGGTTCAGCCCGATTCTGACGGCTGTCCCGCATTCCTTGCTGACCCTTATGAGGCGGGACAGCTGTGCGCAGGCTTCCTCGTGGTTTCTGTGGAAATTTCCCGGATTTATCCTGACTTTCTCCACTACCCGTGCGGCCGCTATGGCTATCTCGGAAGAGAAATGCACGTCTGCCACCAACGGAGTCCCGATGCCTTCGCTCCTGAGTCTTTTCCGTATTTCCGCAAGCGCTTCCACGTCAGCCGGAGTAGGAACGGTAAGCCTTATCATCTGCGCTCCCGCCTGAACCATTCTGCGGCATTGCGCTACGGATGCTTCGATGTCCGAAGTATGCGTGTTGCACATGGTCTGGACCACTATCGGGTGTCCTCCACCCATCACTGTATTTCCGATTCTTACTTCTCTGGTCTGCATAGTTCCGGAATTAAAATGTTCCTTCGGCATTTTCACTGCCGTTCTGTACTTCGGAGCGGATGCTCCTGATGAGCCCGAGTTGTTCCCTGGCTTCGCGCCTGAGCTGGTGAGTGGTTTTTCCCACCCTTTTCGTGAGCTGGAAATGTACTCCGACCGAAAAGACGAAATTGGCAGGGTAGGCGTAACGGTAATAATACCGGCTGGCGTAGTCGGGATCATACAGGGTCCCGAACGAATGTTTGTACATCGCAGTGAAATGGATTTCCACCGGGTCGAATACGAACGCGAACCCGGCGCCGCCCTTGATCCCGTAGTCGAATCTGCGGTCGGTCTCGGCAAACGAATTTCTCAGATGGTCCGGGACGCCGTCTCCGTAACGCGTAATGCTCAGCCGGTAGCCGCCGAAAAGCCCGAGGTTCACCATCAGCTTCATTTTCCAGAAATCGAAATGGCAGTGGGCCATCAACGGAACTTCCACGACATTCATCAGTGCGCCTGTAGCGCCTTCTACCGTAGGGGTATAGTCCTCGTCTTCATCCTTCTCGAACTGGTAGCCCTCCTGGGCGAAGAACAGTCCTGCCTGCAGGCCGAAGTACGGCATATAGCCGAACATCTTTCCGTATCTGGTGTATACAATGCCGAAATTGACCGGCACGAAACGGAATGTCTGTTTCATGGACGGATTCCAGCTTACCTGGCTCAGTCCCATTCCGTACTGCAGTCCGATCATGGTATAGTCGTTTATGCGGATATCCCTGTTCACATTCAGACTGTCCAGGAAGCCGTCGCTCAGGGACTCTATGTCCACATCCTTTATATTAGCCTCAATGTCGGTAAAAAGGGTATCCTGTACGGTTTCCTGCCTGGCCGGACCCTCATCCCGGACAGTAAGCCCCTGAGGGAGCTGTTCCTGCGGAGCCTGGGCCAGGGCAGGAAAGGTATATCCTGAAAGTATGGCAAAAGCGGCCAGGACTGCCTTCGCGTTTTTTTTCTTCATTCCATTCATTCGTGTGTTCCGTTATCTGAACAGTTCTCCCACATCAATGGTCTGTTCAAGTTCCGTCATTTCCGGTATGTCGATCAGGAAATTCCCGTCATCGAGCCTGAAGAACTTCACTTTCTCAGGCTGTTTGTGCTCCAGAAGGTTTCCGGTATCCACCAGGCCGTTCCTGTTCAGGTCTTCGGTGAGGCGGATGGAATATTTCCCGGCAGTTATGTAAGGGAAGAGCAGGGAAGTGTCGCGGTCGACAATGAAGGAGCGCAGGGTATTGTCCCTTTTTTCGTTCAGCAGGTCTATGATGTATTTGTTGTTCACATCATTCAGGACCAGAGTAAGCGAACTGAGTTTGTCATCGTTTGGCAGCATGACCTTGACTTCCGAACTGTCGTTGTAGAATCCGTTGATATCCGTAAACTTACGGTGCGGGACCTTCAGGAAGTATTCGTATCCCGGGAGCAGCTTGGATGCCGGACGCACTACGTATTTCCTGAGATTCAGACTGTCCTGCTCGACTGTGTACGTATCGGTGAATTCCTGTTGTTTCGGGTTCAGATACCTGAATTCCAGCGAGTCGAAGGCCGTTTTCACGAGCGGATACTTGAACTCCAGTACGAAACCGTACTGTTCCACATTTTCAGGCTTCGCATCTATGGTAAAGACGGCCGTGGTATCCTCTTTCTTGACATCCGTCCTGGCGCTCTTCGCCAAGGCCGCCTTGCGCGGTTTTGTCAGTTTTATTTCATCGGTAGTCGGGACGAGTTTCCCGAGCGTATCCGTTTTCAGATAGTTCACGTTCAGGAAGAAGGTGTCCGGCTGCGGCTTCGGGTCGTTTACCCATATTTCCAGACTGTCCCGTTCGAGATTGAACTGTGTTATAAGCTTTCCCTCCGGCAGTCCCTTGATCCAGATGGAATCTATTTCGGCATAAGGGGCCATAAACGTGACGTAGGCTGTTCTTTCGCCGAGACGTTCGTAGTTGACAATCATCTGCTTGGACGGCACTTCCTTGAACAGGTTCAGCTCGTATTCGGCTTTTCTGGCAAGGCAGGCAACCGTATCGGTCATCAGATACTTCTGCAGCTCCGGCAGGGAATCGTTCACCTTTATCACAGGACGTACAAGCGTATCGATGAAAGCCACCTGCTCGTTGTCGGCCTCGTAGATGTTGTTGTTGTTCATATCCATAATGGCATACATCCGGTATACGGTGTCCTGTATGTTTCTCAGGCAGAAGTAGCCCCAGTCATCCGTCTTTATGGCCGCATCAGGCCTGTGCTTGAACAGGGCCGAGTCCGAATGGTCCTTGTACAGCATCACGGTAGCCCCTTTTACCGGCATCAGCGTATTGCAGTCCTGTACTATGCCGGAAACCATCATCGAATCTATGTGCTTCCCGGTCGAGAAGACCAGGGCATAGCCTGGGAACATATTGCCTTCGTTGTTGTCGGCGATGGCGTTCGTCACGTCCAGGACGTATGTCTTGTTCGAATCGAGGTCGGATTCGAAATACACTATGACGCTCTTGTTTCTGATTTTGTATTTCGGCGTCTTATCCAAAGGAGGGGAGAGAAAGAGGCTCTGCATATCCTTCACTACCACGAATTCATCGAAGGTCAGGCTCAGCTGGGTCTTGTGCCTTGTCACCATCGTGTCTCCCGGCAGAGGGAAATATTTGACCAGTACAGGAGGAATTGTATCCTTGGGACCGCCGCTCGGCGGAGTGGTGGTATTGGCGCAGGAAGGGGAAAATATCATTGCTCCGGCAGTGGCAACCGCTGCCAGGAGCGGCAAATATTGTCTGATGATTCTTTTCATTTTCTGTCTGTTTATCGCAAATCCGGCTACAGGTCGGTTCTCACCACACTCTGTACACCTTCTATTTTGTTCAGTCTTCGCACCAAACGCTCCAGGTCATCCTTGTCGTGAACGTAAAGGTCGATGTATCCGTCAAATACCTCATCTTCGGTATTCAGGTATATTCTCCTCATGTTCACGTTCATCACCAAGGAAATGTAGCGCGAGATTTCGTTTATGATGCCGATTCTGTCATAGCCTTTCAGGGAAAGCCGCACGAGGAATGACTGGTCCACGTCCTGTTCCCACTGTGTCTTGACTATCCTGTCGCCATGCTTAGCGGCAATGCTGTTGGCTATGCTGCAGGATTTCTTGTGTACGGTTATCGTACCGTCCGAGGCCAGGAAACCCACGACCGGATCGCCCGGAATCGGGTTGCAGCAGTTGGCTATGATGTATTTGTATGAGCCGTCGCCCTGGTCGTTGATGACATATTTGCTGTCTTTTCTGTCCTTGCTCTTGAACCACGGGAATGACCATTTTCCCTGCCGGTCTTCTTCCTTGCGGGCTATCTGTTCGAGATTTCCGAGCTTCAGGATGCCGGCTCCGATTCTGAAAAAGAGTTCGTCCCTGTCGCCATCGAAGATTTCATAGCCCTCTAAAAGTCTGGCTATCACCTTGTCCGACATTTTCAGGCCCAGTGCGGAGAGCTGTTCTTCGAGCATTTTCCTGCCGACCCTGATGCTTTCCTGACGTTCTCCCTTGAAATAGTCGATGACGATGTTTTTCGCCTTTCTCGTAACCAGGAACTGGAGCCATGCCCTTTTGGGCTTTTCGTTCTCCGCGGTGATGATTTCCACCTGGTCGCCAGGTTTCAGAACGTATGTCAGCGGCACAAGTTTCATGTTCACCTTGGCTGCGATGGCCTTGTTCCCTATTTCGGTGTGGATCATATATGCGAAGTCGAGCGCCGTGGCTCCCTTCTGTATGCTTTTCTGCTCTCCTTTCGGGGTAAAGACGAAGATGTCCGTAGTGGTGAGGTCGTTGTGGATGATGTCCAGGAGTTCCAGTGCATTCACGTCCGGATTCACTATGATTTCCTTGACCTTGCTTATCCATTTGTCCATCTCGCTCTCGTTCTCGCTGACGAAACCGTCCTTCTTGTAGGCCCAGTGCGCCGCGATGCCTTTCTCTGCGATGTCGTTCATCCTCTGGCTGCGTATCTGGACTTCTATCCAGATGCCGGAATGGCTCATCAGGGTGCAGTGGAGAGCCTCGTACCCGTTGTTCTTGGGATGCTTGACCCAGTCCCTTATCCTGTCGCTCTTGTATTTGTATATGCCGGTGATGATGGAGAATACGTGGTAGCACTGGTCTCTTTCCATATCCTTGGTACAGTTCGGACCCGGATTGAATATTATCCGCACGGCATACAGGTCGTATATCTGTTCGAAGGTAATGCCCTTGGTCACGATTTTGTGCCAGATGGAGTACGGGGTCTTTACCCTTTTCCTGATTTCGAATTCGAAGCCCGCGCGGTGCAGAGCCTCGTCTATCGGCTTTATGAAATCGTCTATTTCCTTTTCCTTGTCGGAGATGTTCCGGTTTATCTTTTCGGTGATTTCGTTGAATGCCTCAGGTTCCTTGTATCTGAGCCATATGTCCTCCATTTCCGACTTCACCTCGTAGAGACCGAGCCTGTGGGCGAGCGGTATGAAGATGAACATCGTCTCCGAGAGTATCTTGTCCCTCTTGTATTCCGGCATAAATTCGATGGTCCTGCAGTTGTGCAGCCTGTCGGCGAGCTTTATCAGCACCACCCGCACATCGTCGTTGAGCGTGAGGAGTATCCGCTTGAAGTTCTCGGCCTGAAGGCTTTTCTTCTCGGCCTTGTCCTCGTTGTCGAGTACTGTCTTGATTTTCGTCAGACCTTCCACGAGTGACGCTATCTTTTCCCCGAACAGGTTGCTGATATCTTCGACCGTGTATTCCGTATCTTCCACCACATCGTGCAGCAGGGCCGCCGCGATGGACTTGTAGCCGAGTCCTATGTTGCTGACGACGATTTTCGCGACTGCGATTGGATGGAGTATGTAGGGCTCGCCGGAACGCCTTCTGACACCCTTGTGGGCTTCATTGGCGAAGTCGAACGCTTTCTGCACCACGTCGAGTTCCTTCTGGTTGGCGCAGCGTTTCCTGGCCGCCTCCTTGAGGTCGGCGTAGTCGCGGGCGATAATGTCGAAGTCGTCTTTGGTAAATTCGGATACAGGCATATCTTTCTTGGTTTTATTCAATGTTGTAATTGTCCACATTCTGGTAGGCATACGAGAGTTCGGCCCCGAAAAGGATGATGAACCATCCGATATTCATCCATACCATGAAAAGCGGGATGGCCGCCACAGCTCCGTAGACTGTATTCAGTCTCGTGACGAACAGCTGCGTTTCCAGGTACAGGTACTGCAGCACGGTAAAGGCCAGCGCGGAAATGGACGCCGCCCTCAATGCGCTGGAATATATGACCCTGTGGTTAGGGATGAACTTGTACATCGCTGAAAATGTCAGTGTGGCCAGGATGTAGAACAGCAGCCAGGCTATAATCGAAGTCAGCGACTCGAAATACTCCACATCCAGTCCGACACCCTTAAGCAGGTTCGTGTACACCATCGAACCCGAGAAAAACAGGAAAATCACGAACGGCGAAATCAGCAGAATCGTTATGTAGAATGAAATCCGCTTGAAAAGGTTCCTGGATTTCCGGACCCTCCATACGTTGTTGAAGACCCTTTCCACCGAAATCATCATCCAGAAAACCAGCCAGACGAAAACCAGGGCGCTGACCAGTCCCATCCCGCTCGACTGGGCCGTCGAAATGATATTGTCGGCGAAGCCCAACACCATGTTTATGGTCTCCTGGGAATTCTCGAAGTAGGAATAGAGCAGGGCTTCGAGTTTGTCCGCGAGTCCGAGCCCGCCCGTTATGGCGAAGACTATGGCGATGAATGGCACCATCGACATGGTCCCGAAAAAACTCAGCGCGGTAGCCTGGAAGCCTATTCTTTCAGCCGAGAAGGTCTTGATGGTGATAATCAGGACTTTCAGGTACTTTATCGAGCGGGCCTTCGCACGCGAAAAGTCTTCGATATCCAGATTCCAGATATCTTCCGTAACGAAGCGTTTCACCCGCCTGAATATGTCCGTCAGTTTTCCCATCAGTCCGTTCTCTCCACTTACTTTCCGAGTTTCGACATAAACCTTTCCGGGTCAATAATGAATCTTTCATGCGTGCCGCTGCCTATGACGCCTTCGCCGTCTTCCACCTCGACCCTGAATACCAGCCTTCTGCCGTCGATTCCGGTCAGTTCGGCCGTAGATACCAGTGCCGTTCCCGCAAGACAGGCACGCAGGTGCGCGACATCGACCTTCGTCCCCACCGTATCCGCATTCCCGGCTTTGGCCAGTGCGAACGCTGTCCTTTCCATAAGTTCTATCATAGAAGGCGTCGAGTAGACGGGAAGCCCTCCGGAGCCGATTTTGTCTGCCGTCTCCCTTTCGAGCACCGTGTGCTCCAATCTGTATGTGTCCCCTGTGTTCATTTTCCTTTTATATGATTATGACAATGATATTTTCCGGCAATGCCGTTTCGGTCTAAAACAATGTCGGCTCTCCGGCCTTTTCCTGTTCCGGCGGAACAGAGATGAGCCTGCGGAATTCATCCTCGTCTATGACCGGAACCCCGAGCGCTTCAGCTTTTTTCATCTTTTCCGGTCCGGGCTTTTCGCCGGCGAGCAGGTATGAAGTCCTGGAACTGACGGATGAACTGTTCTTGCCTCCGTTGGCGGTTATCAGTTCCTTGATTTTATCCCGCGGAACACTGAAATTCCCGGAAATGACTATGCTTTTCCCCTCTAAAAGCGATGACAGCGGCGCGTTTGCCTCTTCTGCAGTGAATTTGAGACCGGATTCCTTCAGCCTGTCTATTTCTTCCGTATGCCCGGGCTGTCCGAACCAGTCGAGGATACTGTCCGCTATGACATCGCCTATGTCTTCTACAGCGAGAAGTGTTTCCCTGTCGGCTGCCATAAGGGCATCGATGCTTCCGAAATGTCTTGCGAGGGATTTGGCCGTGGTTTCTCCGACATATCTTATGCCCAAAGCGAAAAGCACATGTTCGAACGGTGTCTTTTTCGAGGCTTCGAGGCTGTCGAGGAAACGCTGGGCCGACCTGTCTTTCCAGCCTTCGAGAGCGAGAAGCTGCGCTTTCGTCAGACGGTAGAAGTCCGACGGTCTTTTCACATAGCCGAGATTGAACAGCTGTTCTATCGTGGCATCTCCGGCTATGACATTCATGGCCTTGCGGCTGATGAAATGCACGAGTTTCCCCTTGATCTGGGTAGGGCAGCCGTCAGTGTTCGGGCAGAAGTATTTCGCCTCGCCTTCGTCCCTGACCAGCGGGGTCCGGCAGTCAGGACATTTGTCCGGAAAGACTGGGATTTCTGCACCGGGTTCCCGTTTCCCCGGTTCCACGCCCGTAATTTTCGGGATGATTTCACCGCCTTTTTCCACATATACCCAGTCTCCGAGATGAATGTCGAGGAGCTGCATCTGTTCCGCATTGTGAAGTGAGGCCCTTTTGACCATCGTCCCTGAAAGAAGTACCGGCTGTAGATTCGCGACAGGGGTCACGGCACCTGTCCGGCCTACCTGGTAGTCGATGGACAGCAGTCTGGTCAGAGCCTGTTCGGCCTTGAACTTGTACGCGACGGCCCAGCGGGGGAATTTGGCAGTATATCCGAGTTCCTTCTGGTATGCGAGTTCGTTGATTTTTATGACGATTCCGTCCGTGGCGAACGGCAGGGACTTCCGTGCCGTGTCCCAGTATCCGATATATTCTTCTATTTCGGCGATGTTCCGGCATATTTTCCTCTTGTCCGAAACGGGAAGCCCCCAGGATACTGCGGATTTCAGGGCCTCGTCGTGCGTGGCGAATGTCAGATTTTCCCCGAGGATATGATAAAGGGTGCATTCGAGCCCCCTGTGTGACACTTCCCGTGGATTTATGAGTTTGAGCGAACCGGAGGCGGCATTGCGCGGATTGGCGAAAGGCTGGTCCTCGTCCCGGAGCCGTTCTTCGTTCAGCCTGTCGAAAGCTGCGTAGGGCATATATATTTCGCCGCGGATCTCGAATTCTTCCGGATAGCCGCTCCCTTTCAGTTCCTGAGGGATGGACGGAATGTGCCTCACGTTTTCCGTGACATCGTCTCCCACCGTTCCGTCGCCGCGGGTCAGTGCCCGGAAAAGTCTGCCTTTTACGTATGTAAGACAGATGGCGGTTCCGTCGAATTTCAACTCGCAGCAGAATGTAAAGGCCCTGCCGAGGGCTTTTCCCGAGCGTTCCGCGAAAGCTTCGACTTCTTCGATGTTGTACGTATTCCCGAGGGAAAGCATCGGATATCTGTGCGGATACTGGAGAAATTCGCGGCGGGTTTCGTCAGGGGCAGCCGTCCCTGTCCGGTCCCTGTCCGGAAAGAGACTGTCCGATTCCAGGTCGCTTCCTACTTTTCTGGTAGGGGAGTCGGGAGTGCTCAGTTCGGGGTGGGCGTTTTCCAGCGCGGCAAGCTCGTTCATCAGCATATCGAAATCGTAGTCGCTGATTGTCGGGGCGTTTTCCACGTAATAGCGCCTGTTGTGCTCCGAAATGACTTTCCTCAGTTCGTCGACCCTCTTCTTTATATTGTCAATATCGTTTGTTGCCATCATTCATGTTATGCAAACTACAAAAATACTATTTTTTCGTGGTTTTTTTGGTGAAATTAGATAATTTTGCATCCGTTTGACCTTACTGGGAAACAGTATGCATATCCGGATCCGTGTAACGCGGACTGCCGGTGTGAAAAACGGAAGGTTTATTCAAGTATTATTAATTGATATTGATTATGAAAGATGCAGTAATTATCCTTTGCGGGGGCGGTCCTGCTCCTGGAATGAATTCAGTTTCCATGAGTGTAGCCAAGACATTCCTTGCCAAAGGTTTCCGTGTAATAGGTCTTCACGGCGGTTATTCAGGCCTTTTCAGCAAGAACGCCCGCACCGAAGAACTTGATTTCTTCAAGGCCGACAGGTATTTCAACAGGGGAGGCTCGTACCTGGAGATGAGCCGTTTCAAACCTACCGACAAGGATTTCGAGGAGAACTTCAATCTCGACCTCTTCAAGGACAACAACATAAAGCTGCTCGTGACAATCGGCGGCGATGACACGGCTTCCACAGCCAACAGGATATCCAAGTTCCTTGCGGCGAAGAATTATCATATCGCCAATATCCATTGTCCTAAGACGATAGACAATGACCTCCCTCTTCCGAACAATACTCCGACATTCGGATATAATTCAGCCAAGAATGAAGGGGCACATCTTGCAAGGACCATTTACGAGGATGCACGCACATCCGGAAACTGGCTGCTGATTTCGGCTATGGGACGTACTTGCGGAAGCCTCGCCCTTGGTATAGGTGAAGCCACGCACTGTCCGATGACCATAATCCCTGAAATGTTCAACAAGACTGACATCAGCCTTGACAAAATCATCAGGCTGACGATTTCCGCAATCCTGAAAAGGAAAATTATGGGTGTAAACTACGGTACCGTAGTGGCTGCCGAAGGTCTTTTCCACGATGAAGGCGTAGCCAAGGAAGCTGCCGATGCCGGCGTTCACTTTACTTACGACGAGCACGGACATCCGGAACTCGGCAAAATATCCAAGGCAGTGCTTTTCAACGATCTTCTGGAGAAGGAACTGAAGAAAATCGGTCTGAAAGTGAAGACCCGTCCGGTGGAAATCGGATATGACGTCCGCTGCCAGGATCCTGTAGCATACGACCTCACGTACTGCACCGAACTTGCTATGGGTGTTTACCAGCTCTACAGCGAGGGTAAGACCGGATGTATGGTATACGTGGACGCATACGGAAACGTATCGCCCCTCTATCTCGCCGATCTTCAGGATCCGAAGACCGGGAAAATCCCTCCTCGCGTAGTGGATATCAATTCCGGTACTGCACAGAACTATTACAAGTACATAGCGCATTATATCTCCGAAGACGATTACGAAGCTGCTAAAGCTTACGTAAGCAATCCGGAAGATTACGATTTCCGCAAAATCCTTAACTGGTAATATCCTTGCGGACAATAAATGAAGGGGCTGGGTCAAAATAGATGTTTTGGCCCAGCCCCTTTAAGATGCGTCAGAATCAGTACAATGCAAGGCATTGAGGATGAGGGCGACAGGAGTGTCTACTGCTTCTCCGTGTGGTAGATATTGACAATCTCGCCTTTCTGGTTTATGTATTTCAGGACTTCAGGGTTATGCAGGATGATGTATTTCTTGAAATCTTACTGATTGCTCGTAATATACTGATAATCAATACTAATTGGGATAGCAAAATGACGAAAGAAACAAATTAGAAACAACAAAATCAAGAAACCCCAAAATGAAAGCATGAGAAAACATAAATTAACACTGAAAACAACGATAATTTTGTTCATAGACCTCAACATGCTGCTTACACAGTGGATGGTTTCAAAAAACATTCTGATCAATGCCCTTGTGCAGATAGCCGGTTGCACCATCCTCGGTTTCGGAATAGCCATGGAGGTGAAGTGCGGCTCAGTAACCATGCCGGGCGAGGGTATTTCCATCGCCATTCACAAGGTTACCGGCTGGACATTTCCTAAAGCCAAGATTCGTGTGGACATCACGCTCGTGGTCTTGGCCGTCGTGTTCTGCTTCCTGCTTCTCGGTTCATGGAAATGGGAGATTGTGGGAATCGGAACGCTCTTCGCCATGGTCTATGTAGGCGTTACGGTTCGCCTATTCAACAAGCATCTTGCATGGTTTGAGCGCCTACTCCATTATCTCCCTGTTTGCCGTAGATATGTTTACGGACTGGCTCGATACATAAGAAGACAGATATAAATTTTCTGAATATTAATTGAAATGGAAACAGAAAGAATTTTACTTCGCTATTGGGAGGAATCTGATGCAGTGGCGCTCTTCAAGTACGCCTCAGACCCTGACGTAGGACCACGAGCAGGATGGCCGGCACATAAGTCTGTAGAAGAGAGCAGGGAGATTATCCGGACATACTTCCATAATGAAACGACATGGGCGATTGTATTGAAAGAGACTGGCTCGCCAGCCGCGGCTGGCGAGGCTATCGGTTGCATCGGCTACTACACTTATGAAACCAGCAACATCCCTATCGGGGAAAACGACTGCGAGGTGGGCTACTGGGTAGGAAAGCCCTTTTGGAATAAAGGAATCTGCACCGAAGCCTTGAAGCTGATGCTCGACTACTGCATCCAAGTGAAGCATTTCGAAAACATTTGGGCAGACCACTTCACAGGAAATCCTGCTTCAGGAAGAGTCATGGAGAAATGCGGTTTCTCTGATACCGGAATTCTGAACAGATGCAGCCAGCTCGTGGGAGGCGACAAGGATAAGGTTAAAGTGTTTAAGTACAAAGGATAATAAACTGCGATAAAGGTAATATCTTCCGGAAACCAGGTATAAGCTCTTTAGAAGAATGGGCGTATCTTTGCACCCAAGAAATCTAAAAGGAATAGGATTATGAAGGAATTTTTCTTTAATACCATACAGGAGTTCAACGACTTCATAGGGGTGAAAACGCTTCATCCCCTGGTAAGTGTTGTGCGTGTAGAGAACGCCTCTCCGATACAGGAGGCTGTGCTTCACTACGGACTTTATGCCCTCTTTCTGAAGGAAAATAAGGGTTGCAAATTGTCATACGGCAGAACAGAATATGATTTTGACGAGATGACCGTAACCTCGTTTGCTCCAGGACAGTCTATAAAAGTGGAACCCATTCCTGGAGTTCCGTTTGCCAAATATACGGTATTGGCTTTCCATTCCGACCTGCTCAACCGCACCCAGCTTGGCAAGAACATCTCCCGATACGAGTTCTTCGACTATACGAGCAACGAAGCATTACACCTGTCCGCTGCCGAGGTCAATATCTTCCGAGAAGTGATCTCAATGATCAAGCAGGAACTGCAGCATGCTATAGATAAGCATTCGCGTAAACTCATCGTTTCCAACATCGAGTTGCTGCTGAACTACTGTCTGCGCTTCTACGACCGCCAGTTTATCACACGCGAGGAGATTAATCATTCGGTGGTAAAGAAGTTCATCTCTCTGCTCGATGAATACATTGCCCGGAAAGCAGAGCGTGAGGGGCTGCCTACCGTAGCCTACTTTGCCGACAAATGCTGCTATTCTACCAAATATTTCGGTGAATTGGTCAAGACAGAGACTGGCAGAACTGCCAAGAGTATGATCAACGACCGACTGCTTACGGCTTCCCGACAACTGCTTGATGATGAAACCCTCAGCATAACGCAAGTAAGCCAGCGCCTCGGCTTTGAATATCCTCAGCACTTCGTCCGCTTTTTCAAGGCGCAGACGGGCAAGACACCAAGCGAATATCGCAAGACTGCATAAATATAAAAGATGTGGTATAGAACAACTCTCATTTAGATTATTTGTTAGAAACGGAATATCGGTAATGTCTTCCGAAAACCAGGTATAAACTCTTTAGAAAAATGTGCGTACCCTTGCACCAGTTTTTAATCATCAAACAAAAAGGTTCAACATGAAAAGATTGGTTTTGCACATTTACATCATGTTCATGGCGCTGACGGCTATGGCTTGCCAAAGCAATGAGGTAGAGGCTACGCCATCTGACAAATCAGCAATCACAATGAACATTACGATCAATGGAAAGATGGTTTCGTGCCAGCTCGTTGACAATTCATCAACAAGAGCGCTTCTGGCACAGTTGGAAAAGGGAGACATCACCTACGAGGCTGATGACTATGGCAACTTCGAGAAAGTGGGAAACATAGGCGTCAGTCTGCCACAGAACAACGAGAGCATCACTACTGTTTCTGGCGATGTAATTCTGTATCAGGGCAATAACATCTGTCTTTATTATGGCACAAATTCCTGGACATTTACCCGTCTGGGGAAGATTGAGGGATTGAGCAAGGATGAAATCAAGACGTTTCTCAATGCCGGGGAAGGTAGCGTAAGAATCACGCTTTCATCAGGTTCTCAAAAGAAATAGAAGCATGAACAGATTATTCACATTTATAGCAACAGCACTCATTTTTTGTACAGGAAATCAGATAAAAGTAAAAGCAGAAACTATGGATAAAGAAATAAAATTAGTACAGGATTGGGACAAGACCTTTCCTGAAAGTGAGAAAGTAAATCATGAGAAAGTGACATTCAAGACCCAATATGGTCTTACTCTTGCAGCCGACCTCTATATTCCGAAGAACGCTGAAGGAAAGTTGCCGGCCATTGCCGTGAGCGGTCCTTTCGGAGCCGTCAAGGAGCAATGTTCAGGTCTCTATGCACAGACCATGGCAGAGCGTGGATTCATCACCATCGCTTTCGACCCTTCGTTTACAGGTGAATCTTCGGGTGAGCCTCGCCGTACGGCTTCTCCCGATATCAATACGGAAGACTTTCTGGCGGCTGTAGATTACCTCAGCATGCGAGATGATGTAGATGCCGGCCGAATCGCCATCATTGGCATTTGCGGCTGGGGCGGAATTGCTCTGAATGCAGCAGCTCAGGATCCTCGCATCAAGGCAACTGCGGCAATAACCATGTATGACATGAGTAGAGTAAGCGGAAATGGTTACTTTGATGCCGATGACAGCGAAGAAAGCCGATATTCGGCACGAAAGGCATGGGCAGAAGCTCGTACAGCCGACCTCAGGAACAAATCGTTCACTCAGGCAGGAGGCGTGGTTGACCCATTGCCAGAGAATGTGCCGCAGTTTGTAAAAGACTATTACGCCTATTACAAAACACCACGAGGCTACCACAAGCGTTCGGGCAACTCAAACGACGGTTGGCGCACCACCGGCTGCCAGGCTTACGCCAACACCCGTTTCCTCTATTACATCAACGAAATCCGTTCTGCTGTCCTCATTGTCCATGGAGAGAAAGCGCATTCCCGTTACTTCGGAGAAAGTGCCTTCAGATATATGATGGATGGAAAAGCGGAAGGCTACGACTTCGCCAGAAAGCCCAACCCTGTTCCTGCCAATAAACAACTGCTCATTATCCCAGGAGCCTCTCATTGCGACTTATACGATGGTGGAGGAAAGAAATTGATTCCTTGGGACAAGATTGAAGCGTTTCTCAAGGCCAACTTGAAATGATGACACAATATGAAAAAAATTATAACAATCGTTGTAATGGCGCTGTTCATTATCAACATCAATGCACAAAACAATAAAATGGAAAAGAAAACAATTAAGCAGACTGCCGGACGCCAGGCTTTAGGCGATTTTGCTCCTGAATTTGCGCGTCTCAATGACGATGTACTTTTCGGCGAAGTGTGGAACAGACAAGAGGAATTAAGTCTCCATGATCGTTCTTTAGTAACTGTTCTTTCTTTAGTAGCACAAGGTATAACTGATTCATCGCTGAAATATCACTTAATGTCTGCAAAAGCCAATGGTGTGACACGTGATGAATTCTCAGAAGTGATAACTCACGCTGCTTTCTATATTGGATGGCCCAAAGCATGGGCTGTATTCAATTTGGCCAAGGATGTATGGAAAAGTAACATACAGACACTCGAGGAATTCCAAAATTCCACTCCTTATCCTATTGGTTTTCCAAACGATGCTTATGCCAAATATTTTATAGGCAAGAGCTATCTTGCTCCGATGGATGTTCAGAATGGTGGTCCTATCAATGTTACGTTCGAACCTGGCTGCCGCAACAATTGGCACATTCATCACCAATCCACTCAGGTGCTGATATGCGTGGCCGGACGTGGATGGTATCAAGAATGGGGAAAAGAACCTGTTGAAATGACTCCAGGAACAGTCATCGCTATTCCTGCCGAAGCAAAACATTGGCATGGCGCTACAAGGAATGAATGGTTTCAGCATCTGACATATACAACAAAGGTAGGTGCCAAGGCCAGCAACGAATGGCTTGAACCGGTAAATGAAGAGCAATATCCTGAATAATATATATAAGCATATTCATTAGTGTCCACTAAAAAATCATAAAAGTTCTTTGAAAATATTGTAAGTTAGGCAATTACAAGGATAAAATGAGCGCGCCGATTTGAATTTATCTTTGCCAGACTATCGTAGAATGGCATATGAA
>CALVBH010000082.1 GCA_944325765.1 uncultured Bacteroidales bacterium | reverse complement strand
GCCGAGACTGCCGAGGCCAATATCAACGCCGGTCTGGCTGCGGCTTCGCAGATCGTGGACTACTTCGCCACGGGAAATACCAGATTTCAGGTAAATAAATAAGATGGTACGTATCAAGCCTTTTGCGGCGGTGCGTCCGCCAAGAGAAATTGTCGAAGAAGTTGCAGCACGTCCGTATGACGTGCTGAACTCTTTCGAAGCCAGAGAGGAAGCTTCCGAGAAATCGCTTCTGCATATCACCAGACCCGAAATAGACTTCGACCCGATAGCCGACGAGCACAGCAGCAAGGTCTATGACAGGGCTGTCGAAAATTTCAGGCTCTGGCAGGAAAAGGGCTGGCTGGTGCAGGACAGCAAGCCGTGCTACTATGTCTATGCACAGGTCATGAACGGCAGGACACAGTACGGTCTGGTCCTGTGCGCCCATGCCGATGACTATTCGGAAGGCAGAATCAAAAAGCACGAGCTTACGCGGAAAGAGAAAGAGGACGACAGGATGATTCACGTCCGGATACAGAACGCGAACATCGAACCGGTATTCTTCTCCTATCCGGACAACGCCGCGATAGACGCTATCGTCAGGGACGTCACAGCCGGTGAGCCGGAATACGATTTTATCGCCGGTGACGGATTCGGCCACCGGTTCTGGGTCATCGACGATGATGCTACCATAGAGAAGATAACCGCGATTTTCAGGGATATCCCCGCATTCTATGTCGCTGACGGTCATCACAGGACAGCTGCGGCTGCCCGTGTCTGCGCTGAAAAGCGTACTGAAAATCCGGGACATACGGGGGATGAGGAGTATAACTTCTTCCTCGCCGTGGCCTTTCCTGAAAGCCAGTTGACGATTATCGACTATAACCGTGTGGTCAGGGACCTGAACGGCCTGACTCCGGCCGAATTCCTGCAGGCTTTGTCCGACGATTTCATCGTCAGTGAAAAAGGTCCTGAAATTTTCAAGCCGTCGAAACTGCACCAGTTTTCCATGTATCTCGCCGGGAAATGGTATTCTTTGGAGGCCAGACCGGGCAGATACGATGATTCTGACCCTATAGGCGTCCTCGACGTGACTGTCCTGTCGAATCTGGTTCTGGACAGGATTTTGGGAATCAAGGACCTGCGAACCGACAAGCGCATAGATTTCGTGGGCGGAATCAGAGGCCTCGGCGTACTGGCCAAGCGTGTGGACAGCGGCGAGATGGCCGTAGCCTTTGCCCTGTATCCCGTATCCATGAAACAGCTCGTGGACATCGCCGATTCCGGCCACATCATGCCTCCGAAGACGACCTGGTTCGAGCCGAAGCTCCGCAGCGGCCTGGCCATCCACAAACTCGACTGACCCCTGCCGTCAAATCAGTTTCTTCGTGAGGTCGAAAGGGGCGAGATCGTCCAGACCGAGGAGTCGGACGGCGGCGTCGAGAAGGCATTGTCTCGGGACGAGACCGATGATTTCGGTTCCCGTCACTTTCACACCTTTCCCGGCGGCAGACCTCGACACTTCGAGGAAGGCACGATGAAGCGGAGTCGCGTTGATGTCGGTGATATTCATCGACACCTGCGCGATTCCGTATTCCTTTATGTACCAGCCGATGGCCTTGCAGCCTTTCAACGTGCCCGGAATCCTTCGTCTTGTCCCGTCGGGTTCTGTGACGGTCGTGCCGCTTTCCCGTACTTCGCGGGCGATTTCATCGGCGATTTCCGCAGATGAGGTATCGAGGTTGAAATTCACGGCAATCAGAAAGTTCCGCGCTCCCACCACTGTGGCGCCGGCTTTGGCCGCAGTTTCGGTAAAGGTGTCGGGGCTGAAATCCGGACGTCTTTCCGGGTCGGCGATTTTATCGGCCAGTGCCTCGTATTCCCCTCGCCGGCATATTTCCAGGCGTTTCCTTTCTGGTTTGAGAGCGGCGGCTTCATAGCAGTAGCAGGGGATTCCGAGTTCGGAGTAAATCCTCTCAGCGAGATTCCGGGCCAGCAGTGCGCATTCTTCCAGGGATATGCCTTCTATCGGCACTAAAGGCAGGACATCGGTAGCCCCGGTTCTCGGGTGTTCTCCGTGCTGGAAACGCATGTCTATGACTTCAGAGGCCGTCTTTACGCCCTTGAATGCGGCTTCGGTCACGGCCTCGGGGCTACCCTTGAACGAGACGACGGTCCTGTTTGCGGCTTCGCCGGAACTGACGTCGAGGATTTCCACTCCGTCAGTCCCGGCGATTGCTGAAACTAGCATATCGATTTTGTTACGATCCCTGCCTTCGCTGAAGTTCGGGATGCATTCGACGATTCTTTTCATATTCCGATGGATATCCGGTTCATCCGACCTGTCCGGGGATGATCCGGATCATTTTCCTGTGATTTCGGAAAACGCCTTTTTCATCGCTTCGAGGCGCTCGGGCTCGTCCTGCGCTATGTTGAACTGTTGTCCAGGATCCTGCCGGAGATCGTACAGGCCGTAGTATGGCAGATTGCCGAGTTCGTTCTTGGTCTTGTTCCGTTCAGGTCCGATATAAGGAGGAATCATTGCGTAGCTGCCCTCCCTGATAGCCAGACGGCCTTCAGCTTCCTGGATGAGAACCTTACGGCCGGAGTCTGACTTGCCGAGGAAGGCTTTCAGCGTGTTTTCGCTGTCAAGGCCTTCAGGTACATCGGCGCCGATAAGACTGCCGAAACTGGCGAAGAAATCCATCTGGCATACCAAAGCATCGGATTTTCCCGGTTCGATGTGTCCTTCCCAGCTGATTATAAGCGGAATATGCGTTCCTCCGTCGAAGAGGCTGTATTTGCCGCCGCGGGTGCCATTGCGCGGATCATGGCTGCCGAGCATCTCTACGGCGAAGTCCTGGTAGCCGTCATCCAGTACGGGGCCGTTGTCACTGGTGAAGATGACTATCGTATTGTCCATCAGGCCTTTTTTCTCAAGATATGCCAGCACTTCCCCTACACACCAGTCTCCTTCCGCCACAGCGTCACCGCGAGGTCCGAGGGTAGTGCTTCCGACGAATCTTGAATGCGGCGCACGCGGTACGTGCGGCTCGTGCAGACCGTAGTAAAGGAAGAACGGCTTGTCCGGATCAAGCGTGTCAGCCCAGCCTTTCACCTTGGATACGAAGTAGTCTGCCATATCTTCATCCACCCAGCGGGCCTTCTTTCCTCCTTTCATATAGCCGATACGCGGAATGCCGTTCACGATGGAAAAGTTGTGCCCGTGAGACCAGTCCATTTTCAGCATTTCCGGATTTGTCAGGGCCGTAGGTTCTCCTTCGAAGTTGTGCTCGTAGTCCACGTAGATGGGGTCGTCGGGATCAAGCCCTTCCACCATACCGTTTTCCACATAGACGGTCGGCACCCTGTCGTTCGTTGCCGCTATAAGACAGGTGTAGTCGAAGCCCACGGTATTTGCACTCGGTGTTATGGGCTTGTTCCAGTCAGTGTTCCCGTCACCCATACCGAGATGCCATTTGCCTATTGCCGCAGTCGCATAGCCGGCTTCCTGCATCATTTTCGGCATTGTCGGCATATCGGTCGGAATCAGCAGGGGAGCATCTCCGGGCAGGATTTTCGCATCGGCGTTGCGCCACGGGTATTGTCCGGTAAACATAGCATACCGGCTTGGAGTGGAAGTGGCAGAAGTGGAATAGCCGTTTGTGAACAGTATTCCGCTGCCTGCAAGCGAATCTATGTTCGGTGTGGAGATGGTCGTGCTTCCGTATGCACTGACATCGCCCATTCCGAGGTCGTCAGCCACGATCAGGATGATGTTCGGTTTCTGGGTATGGACTCCGGCATTGTCGCAGGCGGCCAGACCGGCACCGGCGACAGGGATGAGAATCAGGGATTTGTTCATAATGAATGGTGGTTATTGGTCAGTTTCTGAGCGGCGGGATCTTGCGGTCCGGGCCTGTTACGGTAAAGTTAGCAAAAATCTAAATTTTCAAATGTGAATTTTATGAATTATTTTTGGAAAACGGAATTTCCGGTTCCGTTACAGCCGATTATTTTTTAAATTATGACAGATATGTTTAGATTAGGTGCAGCTGTCGCTGCAATTTTGATGTCCGCCGCCGGCGCTTCAGCTGCCGGATTTTCCGAACTGACCAGGTCCTGGACCGAGAATGCCAATGCGATGGAGCAGATTTTCCAGGCTGACGCCACCGGGCTGGATTATTCGGTCACGCGCAGGCCTCCGGCAGATGAGAGACATTTCACCTCAGAGGCAGTGGAGAACAAGATCGTGGAAGTGAAGAGACTACTCAAAGTGCCGAAACTTCGCTGGATGTTCGAGAACTGTTTTCCCAACACGCTCGATACTACGGTGTATTACAGGAAAGACGATGAGGGCAGGAATGACACTGTGGTTTACACGGGTGACATCCATGCCATGTGGCTCCGGGATTCGGGGGCGCAGGTCTGGCCGTATGTCCGCTTTGCCAACGAGGACCCGGAACTGGACGCCATGCTTGAAGGAGTGATCAGGCGACAGTTCAAGTGCATCGTCCTCGATCCGTATGCCAATGCATTTCTCGACCCTTACGACGAGTCTCCAGACCACGGCTGGATGTCCGACAATACGGATATGAAACCGGAACTTCATGAAAGGAAATGGGAGATAGATTCGCTGTGCTATCCTATCAGGCTGGCATATCATTACTGGGAAGTGACGGGAAATACGGCAGTGTTCGATGAAATCTGGCTTGAAGCCATAAATGCCGTGCTCAGGACATTCAGGGAGCAGCAGAGAAAGGACGGGACTACTCCTTATACCTTTACACGCGTTACGGACCGTCAGCTCGATACCGTCTGCAACGACGGCAAGGGCAATCCCGTGAATCCGGTGGGGCTTATCTGTTCGGCATTCCGCCCGTCCGACGATGCCACTACGTTCCAGTTCCTGATACCTTCCAATTTCTTCGCGGTATCTTCTCTGAGAAAGGCTGCCGAGATTCTGCGGAAAGTGAATGACGAACAGGCTCTGGCCGATGAATGTCTGGCTCTGGCCGATGAGGTGGAAACGGCTCTGAAAGAATATGCGGTAGTGGAACATCCGAAATACGGGAAAATCTATGCTTTCGAGGTGGACGGTTTCGGAAATGCTTTCATGATGGATGATGCGAATGTGCCGAGCCTTCTGGCCATGCCGTATCTCGGCGACGTGAAGGTTACTGACCCTGTATATCAGAATACCAGGCGTTTCGTGTGGAGTGAGGATAACCCGTACTTTTTCCGTGGCGAGGCCGGGGAAGGCATAGGCGGACCGCATATCGGCTATGATATGGTCTGGCCTATGAGCATAATGATGAAGGCCTTCACTTCTACGGATGACGAGGAAATAAGGGACTGTGTGGAGATGCTGGTGAATACGGACGGAGGTTTGGGCTTCATGCACGAGTCTTTCCACAAGGATGACGCTTCAAGATTCACCCGTGCATGGTTCGCCTGGCAGAATACCCTGTTCGGAGAACTGATAATAACCCTTATCGATGACGGGAAACTCGATATCCTGAATTCGATAGAAGTAAAATAAAGGCAGGAAGGCCATTTCTTGAAAATAATATTTACCATTGTTTCAAATCATAAACAGGAATATATTGAGGACCTGAAGCCTGCGGCATACGAACTCGTGTATTCGTATGCGGACAGGAACCAGCTGGCTGTCAGAATGCGGGGAGAGCTGCGCGGCAAGTCCCTTCTCTGGTACAATACCTTGTGGGACACGATCAGCGGCGGTCATGACGATACTCTCTTCTTCTCATTGATACTTTTCTTTGTCCCCAAAAGTGTCAACTTTTTTCAGGGAAAGACACAGGCTGTTTTGTCGTATCGACAAAATTTTTTGCAGATACGACAATTTTTTGTTCTGGCTGCAAAACTTTTTGTCCAATCCGCAAGCAGGGTTGAAAAGGCCGGCTTCC